>CAJUEI010000199.1 GCA_910585255.1 uncultured Lachnospiraceae bacterium | reverse complement strand
TGTGTTTAGCCCGCTGTACGGGCGAATTGCACCCCGATCCG
Organism: uncultured Lachnospiraceae bacterium; assembly: GCA_910585255.1. Lineage (GTDB taxonomy): Bacteria > Bacillota > Clostridia > Lachnospirales > Lachnospiraceae > MGBC114844. Next base: position 6,801 of record CAJUEI010000199.1, on the reverse strand, counting down.
TCCGGTTGGATATATCTAAATTCAGAAGCATTAGAGTTTCTTACTTTCTGGAGAGCGGAACAGCAGCAAGAAATCGGTTCTCCGCTTTGGCGTCCTCTCCCCCATTCCCTTTCTCCAGCGAAAAGAACCCCTAAGTTTAGACAAAATATCTGTAATATAGCCCAAAATTTCTTTAAAAAAAGCAAAAAAACCTTATTTTTTGAAAGTATATAATATAGTCCATTGTTTTTCTGAGATAGTCCATTTCCTTTTTTTATGGGGTTGCTTATACTGAACAAAAAAGAAATGAGGTGGGAAAAGATGGAGGCTTTTCGGTGGTTTTTTTCGTATTTAGTCAGGTATAAGAAGAATATTATAATTGGGCTTTGCATTGTACCAATTGCATCTTTACTGGCTGTGGCAAGTCCGAAGATTTCGGGCAGTATTATTGATTTGGTTGTGACCAAAGGACAGATGGAAATTCTTCCTAAGTTGATTGTTTTTTTATTGTCTTGTACATTGGTTCGTAGTATTCTGAGATTTATTATGATTATCAATATGGAGACTGCATCTCAGGGAACCTTGTATTCTTTGCGGGATGCTGTGTATAAACGCCTGCTTTTGCAGGATTTCAATTTTTATAATAAAAACCGGACGGGAGATTTGATGTCAAGACAGACCGGAGATATGGATGCGATACGGCATTTTGTTTCTCATGTAATCTATGTATCGGCAGAATCGATATTGGTGTTTTTATTGGCTTTAGTGATGCTTTTTACAGAAAGTGTAAAATTGTCGCTTTTTATGGTTGGTGTGCTTCCTTTTACGGCTACGGCAACATATTTTCAGATGAAGCGGATTCGTCCGGCATTTTGGAAAAATCGGCAGATGTTTTCTAGCTTAAATGCTTTTGCACAGGAGAATATCAGTGGAAATCGGGTTGTAAAAGCATTTGCAAAAGAGGACTATGAGATGGAAAAGTTTAATAGAGAGAATGACAATTTTCGCAGTTCGCAGTTAGAGGCATCGGCGGTTTGGGCAAAGTATATTCCGATTTTTGAATTGATTTCTTATATTTTAAATGTAATTTTAATGATTGGCGGCGGAATCATGGTGCTGAATGGAAGTATGACTATGGGGAGCATGGTAACGGTTAATGGTTATCTGTGGATGCTGACAACGCCTCTTCGTACAGCAGGATGGCTGGTTAATGATATTCAGAAGTTTTTGACTTCGCTGGAGAAAATTTATTCTACGATCTGTCATGAGCCGGATATTAAGGAGCCGTTGTCTCCGGTTCAGAAGACACGGATGGAGGGAGCAGTTTCTTTTCAGCATGTGTCTTATATGGCGGAAGACGAAGAGATTTTACAGGATGTTTCTTTTTCGGTGCAGCCAGGGCAGACGGTTGGAATTGTCGGGGCAACCGGATCGGGAAAGTCTACTTTAATGAATCTGCTGTGTCGTTTTTATGATACAACTTCGGGTACGGTTTCGGTGGATGGCGTGGATGTAAAGGAACTGGATTTGTATCAGTTAAGGCAAAACATCGGGATGGCAATGCAGGATGTTTTTTTATTTTCGGATACGATTGAGGGAAATATTGCTTATGGGCGTCCAGACTGCAGCTTTGAAGAGGTGAAGTGGGCGGCAGAGGTGGCAAATGCGGATGAGTTTATTCAGGAGATGCCAGATGGTTATGATACAGTAGTGGGAGAGCGTGGAATGGGACTTTCTGGCGGGCAGAAACAGCGGATTTCTTTGGCTAGGGCATTGATTACCGATCCGGCGATTATTATTTTGGATGATACGACTTCGGCGGTGGATATGGAGACGGAAAGCCGGATTCAGGAGGCTCTGGCAAATCTTCCAAAGAAAAAAACGGTGTTTATTATTGCACATCGGATTTCCTCGATTAAGGATGCCGATCAGATCTTGGTGCTGGATCGTGGGAGATTGGTGGAGCAGGGAACACACGAGGAGCTGATGGAGCAAAACGGATATTATGCTTCGGTATTTGAGCATCAGTATGGGGAATATCAGAAGTTAAAGCAGAGCAGGGAATTTCGGGAATATCTGCAGAAAAGAGGAGAGGTTTGTCATGCTGCAAAGTAGAAATAGAGAAAGTATAAGAAATAGATGGTGCAGAGTATGGAATAGAAAAGAGAGAGTTGTTGTGCATAAGAGCAGAGGAGAAGGAATGGGGGAATTGTGATGGCACGGAATAAGATTGAAGTGGACGAGGAGTTAGAGAGTGGGTTTGATTTGGGACAGTTAAAGAGGTTAGCTCAGTATATTAAGCCTTATAAGAGGAAAATGGCAGCGGCTATTTTGATTATGCTGATGTCTAGTGCACTTTCTATGCTGATTCCGATTTTTTTGAAAGATATTATGGACGATTACATACCAAGTCAGGATCGGCAGGCGATTGTACTAACCGGAGTGGGGACGCTTGTTATTGCTTTGGTGATTGCGGGAAGTTTAAAGGCAAAGATTTTGCTGACCAGTTCGGTTGGGCAAGATGTTATCTATGCGTTGAGAAAGGATTTGTTTATACATCTGCAGAAGCTGCCATTTTCTTATTATGACAGCCGACCTCATGGGAAAATTCAAGTTCGGGTGGTGAATTATGTCAATCATTTAAGTGATCTTTTGTCAAATGGGATTGTCAATACGATTACGGATTTGATGAGTTTGGTTTTTATTGTGTTTTTTATGGTTCGGTTAAATGTACGGCTTGCTTTGCTTTGTTTTTGCGGAATTCCTGTGCTGGGAGCTGTAATCTGGACGGTTAAGCGGAAACAGCGGAGGGCTTGGCAGATTGAAAGTAATAAACAGTCTAATTTAAATGCTTATATTGCGGAGAGTTTAAATGGGATTCGGGTAACACAGTCGTTTGTTCGGGAAGAGAGAAATACTACGATTTTTAATCGTTTAAGCGGAGAGTATCGGACGGCTTGGATGAATGCGGTAAAGTATAATCTGATGCTGTCTCCTATTGTGGATACCATTTCCGTAGTGACAACTTCTTTTATCTATGTGTTTGGGATTTATTGGATGATGGGTGGGGATGCTTCGGTTACGCCTGGTGTATTAATTGCATTTACCGGGTATATCAGCCGGTTTTGGCAGCCGATTACTACACTGGCGGGGTTTTATAATTCTTTGCTGACTTCAATTTCCTATTTGGAGCGGATCTTTGAGACGATTGATGAACCTGTACTGGTGACGGATATGCCCGGAGCGAAGGAGATGCCCTCGATTTGCGGGGATGTGGAATTTCGGGAAGTAGAATTTTCCTATGAGGACGGGATTAAGCGGTTAGATCGGGTGAGTTTTCATGTAAAGGCAGGGGAGACGTATGCGATTGTCGGACCTACCGGAGCAGGGAAGACTACGATTATTAATTTAATCAGTCGGTTTTACAATCTGGACTCAGGACAGATTTTGATTGATGGGATTGATATTAGTACAGTGACGATGGATTCTCTTCGGAAACAGATGGGGGTGATGATGCAGGACAGTTTTATTTTTTCCGGGACGATTATGGAAAATATTCGCTATGGAAATCGGGAGGCTACGGATGAAGAGGTGATAAAGGCGGCAAAGACGGTTTGTGCCCATTCGTTTATTATGCAGATGGAGAACGGGTATCAGACACAGGTAAATGAGCGGGGGAGCCGACTTTCTCAGGGGCAGAGACAGTTGATTTCTTTTGCCCGTGCTCTGCTTGCCAATCCAAAGATTTTGATTTTAGATGAGGCTACTTCTAGTATTGACACAGAAACGGAGATTGTGCTGCAGAAGGGATTGGCGGAGCTTTTGAAGGGCAGGACTTCTTTTATTATTGCACATCGGCTTTCGACTATACAGGCGGCAGATTGCATTTTATATGTGGATGGAGGACAGATTGTAGAGAGAGGGAATCATTCACAGCTTTTAAGGGAAAAGGGAGAATATTATCGGCTTTATATGGCACAGTATGGTTTTTTGGCTTTATAGAAGGCGGGGATAAAAAGAAAGTTGCTTGGAAGTTTTAAAGCTTTTGTTTAGTTTTGCAGAAAATATGGTATACTTTATTAAAAAGATAACAGGAGAATTTGTAAAATGAGGTTTGAGGGAAAATCTGTGGTGGTTACAGGGTCAAGTTCCGGTATGGGGTATGAGATTGCATTGGAGTTTGCAAAGGAAGGTGCAGTTGTGATTGCAGTTGCCCGCAGAGCAGAGCGGTTAGAGGAATTGGCAAAGTGTGCAGAGGGATTTGCCGGGAAGATTCTTCCATATGCCGGAGATATCTCTTCTCAGGAAGTCAATGAGGGGATGATTGAGTTTGCTTTAAAGGAGTGCAAAAAACTGGATGTATTGGTAAATAATGCCGGTGTATTGGATGAGTTTAAGACCGTTGGTGAGGTGAGCAATGAGCTTTGGGAGAAGATTATGGCAGTGAATCTTACCGGACCGATGTATGCGATGCGGAAAGCAGTTCAGGTGATGGAGAAACAGGAAACTGGCGGAAATATTATCAATATCGCTTCAATTGGAGGAATCTGCGGCTGCCGTGCCGGTGCAGCTTATACGGCTTCGAAACATGCTTTGGTTGGTTTGACAAAGAATACGGCTTATATGTATGTAGAGAAGAAGATTCGCTGCAATGTGATTTGTCCTGGCGGGGTAGAGACAGAAGTGATGAATGGACAGCAGGTAAGCCAGATGGGAATGGGACGTATTATGGCTGGACTGGATAGAACCATCCCTCAGGGAAAGCCAAAGGATATTGCATCTGCAGTACTGTTTTTAGCTGGAGAAGAGTCTTCATTTATGAATGGAGCTACGTTTGTAGTGGATGGGGGAGTAAGCTGTAATTAAAGAATGGTTGGGTCGATTGGACTTGACAGGGAATAGTTTAAGGTTTTTTGAATATTATTTTTAAGAAAATTGGCGTTTAACTCGTTATTGCCAACGGGTTAAACGCCTTTTTTTTGTGCAGAAAATGGGACGGTAAGATAGGGGGAAATGGAATTAGAAAAGTAGGGATTGGATGGGAGTGAGACGGGTTTATTTGGGAAAGTCAGTGGGTGAGTGAATAAGCTGTGTTGGTTTGATCAAAAGCAGAAATGAGATGGAAAAATTTGTAAATTGAGTAGGAAAGGTTATTTTTCCTGGCTGTATTGAGTGTTTGTCAGCTCTGCTGACATCGTTCCTTTGGGTGTCTGTATGCATAAAAAAATGTAACACAACCTTAACTTGTGTTACATTCTTGTTTACACTTCTTTTATCGGAAACTTTGGCAAATTACTTTAGAGTATTTTTTATTTTTTTTATTTTTCATTTTTTCTTCGTTTTATTCTGCTTTTGCCTTTTCATTCTTAATTTCTTAAGAGAAAGGAGTTTTATTTATTATGAACACAGCGCAACCAATTAAATCTACAGAGGACTTGCAGAAAATAAAGGCATATTATAAGACAGTTCACCCACATCCAAGGAATTATCTTTTAATTATTACTGGTTTAAATACCGCTTTGCGGATATCGGATATACTTTCCCTTAAATGGGGAGATGTCTATGAATTAGGTACTGGTGCAGGAAAAGGGCAGATCAAGATGCATATTTATATTAAGGAGAAGAAGACAGGAAAGGATGCTTGTATTTTTATTAACCAAAATATAAAAGATGCTCTTCACGCTTATTATCAATCTTTATTAGAACAAAAGGAACAGCCGCAGGCAGAGGATTTTATTTTTACAGGGCAAAAGGGAGAAAATCTTCCTATTACACGGGTACAAGCTTTTCGGATTATTAAAGAGGCAGCGAAGTATTGTGATCTGGAAGGAACGATCAGCTGCCACTCTCTGCGGAAGACATTTGGTTATCATGCTTGGAAACAGGGAACTTCTCCGGCATTACTTATGCATATCTATCATCATTCTTCTTATCAAGTTACAAAGTGCTATCTTGGAATCGATCAAGATGAGCAGGATCTGGTTTTCCAAAACATTATGTTATAGGCATAGAAACTCTTATAGGCATAAAAAATGTAACACAAGTTAAGGTTCAGTTACGTTTGTTTTCCTTTGTAGTATAAGCGAAAAATCGCTATTGTATGCAAGGCAGCAGAAAAAAATTAAAAAATTACAGGGAGGTAAGAATATGTTGCGACTGACGGTAAGTGCGGAAGAATACCTGATGATTGGTGATCAGATTAAGATCGTGTTTTTGGGAGGAACTGCCAATAATACCAGAATTATGATCGATGCACCAAAGGATATTAATATTGCCAGAAGTAAGGCGATTGAAAAGAGAATTACCGATCCGGAAGAAAAAGAGAAGCTACCAAAGTATTACAGGGAAGTGGAACATCCAGAGAGGTATGTAAAAAAGACCTTACAGAAGACAGGTAAGAAAAAGAAGTAGAATAAAACAGCAGTCAGAGAAAAGAAAAAATAAAAAAAACAAAGACAGCAGTAAAGACAGATATCGAGAAAACGTAAAAAAATAAAAGGGCAAAGAAGCAGTAGAAAAAGAAAGCAAAATTAAAAAGAAAGAAGATCCTATTTTATTTGTTTACTGTTTCCGATAGATTTGGGTTTTGGTAATAGACAGAAGAGTACCAGCCAAAAGGGAAAGTTAAACTGCGCAGGATGAGTACCAAACTTTGGCGGGGCTTGGATGTTTTATTATAAATGATAAAAATAGAAAATAAAAAGACGGATGCAAACGGATTTGCACCGGAAAAACATGGAGGTAAAATATTATGAGTATGTTAGTACAACACAATCTTACAGCTATGAACGCCAACAGAATGTTAGGCATCACAACAAATTC
>CAJUEI010000198.1 GCA_910585255.1 uncultured Lachnospiraceae bacterium | reverse complement strand
TGCTGTCGTTGCTGCAGTAGTAAGATTAGTCGTCTCCAAACTTGTCGTTGCTGTTGTCTCTGAATTTTGTCCTGTACCACACCCGGTACAAACTATCGCCAGTAATAATAAAACCGCAGCCCACCCTTTTCCTCTGCTCTTTTTTTCTGAATTTCTTTTTCGTATCTTTTTCATTTTCTTTTCCTTTTTCCCTTTCTCTCTAAATCTAACACCCTATTTTTATTTGCTGCCCTTCAGCTCTCAACCGTCAAATATCATATATACATTAGAATTTTCGAATCAAATCCCCAGCATCGTCCGTGTTTTCAATCGACCGAATCTCCACATAATAAACATAATCCTCCCTTACCTGTACGGCTACCCGGTCTCCCACCTTATGCCCAAGAATCGCCTTTCCAATAGGAGACTCAATACTAATATATCCTTTCAGCGAATTCCCCCGAATGGAAGTTACCAACTTAAATACCTCTACTTCGTCATCTTCTTCAAAATAAAGCCCTACGGTATTATTCATTCCTACTTCGTCTGTCTTTGACTGCTCACTGACGATTTCCGCATTTTTTAACATCCGCTCTAAATAGCGAATCCGGCTTTCATTTTGATTTTTATCTTTTTTCGCTGCGTAATACTCAAAGTTTTCGCTGAGATCTCCCTGTGCCCGTGCCTCCTTTACTGCCTCAATCGCATTTTTTCGAACCACCAGTTTTCGATACTCAATCTCTTCTTGAATTTTCTTTACATCGCTTTCTGTTAATCGCTCACCCATCTTTCTTTCCTCCCCGCCTATTTGTCAAAGGAAATTCGGAATCTGCTCCGATACTTCCTTATAATCCTATTCCCAAGGAAGATCGGAATGTTCAATTGTCTTATCCCGAAGCATCAGCTCCGTTACGGCTTCTGCTGCTGCTTTTCCATGAAAAAGTACCTGATTGACCTGTTCAATAATCGGCATCTCTACCCCATAAGCCTGTGCCAGTCCCAGTGCCGCCTGTGCCGAATAAACCCCTTCCACTACCATCTGTACTTCTTCCATCGCCTCTTCCATGGATTTTCCCTGTCCGATTAAAATTCCGGCTCTCCGGTTCCGACTGTGCATACTAGCACAAGTAACAATTAAATCTCCGATTCCCGAAAGCCCGGTAAATGTCTGAAGTTTTCCTCCCATTTTCATTCCCAATCGGGCAATTTCTGCAATTCCTCTGGTAATCAGTGCTGCCTTAGTATTATCTCCATATCCTAAACCGTCTGCAATTCCTGCTGCCAGGGCAATTACATTTTTTAATGCCGCTCCGATTTCAATTCCAAGAATATCAGGACTGGTATAGACCCGAAAGACTGGACTCATAAAAATATTCTGCAGATATTCTGCCGTCTTTTGTGTTTTTGCCCCTACCACACAAGTAGTTGGAATTCCTTTTCCTACCTCTTCTGCATGACTTGGACCAGAAAGTACCGCTACATCTGCACCAGGAATCTCTTCCTCTATTACCTGACTTAATGTCAGAAGCGTTCCCTTTTCTACTCCCTTTGCTACATTGACAACTTTCTGTCCCTCGACAACATACGCTGCCATCCGGTGTGCTGTCTCTCTGGTATAAGCAGAAGCCACGGCAAGAACCAAAACATCTTTTTCTAAAACAGCAGTTTTTAAATCTGAGGTCACTAAACTATTCTCTGTAATCGAAACGCCGGGCAGGCTGGGAAGTTCTCTCTTCTCTATTAAGACTCGGATTTCTTTTTCCAAAGCCGACCAAATCGTTATCTGATGCCCATTCTGATTTAACAGCACCGCTAATGCCACTCCCCAGCTTCCTGCCCCTATAATCCCAATATTTGCCATTTTCTTATCTCCTTTCTGTTTTGTTTTTTTATTAACTGGTCTTCTTTTCCCCCAATTTGCTTTCTGTTCCTTTTAAAAGACGTCCAATATTTGCCCGATGCTTTTCAATCGTCAGGATGGTAAGCAGTCCTCCTACCATATAGACTTCATTTAAATATGCCTGCTCCATCTGATAATATCCCAACTGTCCCTTTACTACCAAAAATCCTAAAAAAAACAACATCATAAGAATCGAACCCAAAGAAACATATCGGGTCACCGCCACCACCAAAATAAATAATACCATCATACAGAGTGCCAGTTTCCAGTCATAGGCAAGTGCCATGCCGGAAATCGCTGCTATTCCCTTTCCGCCCTTAAAATGCAGATAAAAAGGATAATTATGTCCCAGCACAACACCCATTCCGCTGTACAGTACTAGCAGCGGCATCATCTCTGGTGCACTCTTTCGAAAAATAAGCTCCACTACAATTCCGGCAAATACCGCTTTTAAGGCATCTCCTAAATAAGTAATGATTCCCGCCTTTTTTCCCAATACACGCAGGGCATTTGTCGTTCCCGCATTTCCGCTTCCATACTCCCGAATATCAATTCCATGTATTTTCCCATACAGATAACCTGTCTGCAAAAGTCCAAAAAGATAGCCGATTAAAATACAAACAACCCGTTCCATTCTATTGATTTTCCTTTCGTTCCCGAATAATAAATTTCAACGGAGTTCCTCCAAACCCAAATGCCTCTCTGATTTTATTTTCCAGATAGCGAAGATAAGAAAAGTGCATCAGTTCTTTTTTATTTACAAATACTACAAAAGTAGGGGGCTTTACTGCTATCTGGGTCATATAATAAATCTTTAACCGCTTTCCTTTATCTGACGGCGGCTGCTGCATAATAACCGCTTCTGATAGTATCTCATTCAACACTCCCGTTGCTATCCGCAGGGAATGATTAGCAATCACAATATCGATCGCCTCAAATAATTTCTCCACTCTCTGTCCGGTCTTTGCCGATATAAACAGATATTCCGCATAAGGAATAAAAGAAAGCACCTCTTTCATTCGATCGGTATGTTCATAAATAGTCTTATCCGTCTTCTCAATCGCATCCCACTTATTGACCGCAACCAAGATACCCTTTCCTCTCTCATGTGCAATTCCGGCAATTTTAGCATCCTGTTCTGTCACTCCTTCAGTTGCATCAATAACCAGTATTACAACATCGGCTCGCTCTACCGCCGCTACCGCCCGAATCACACTATAGCGTTCTAACTCTTCTTTTACTTTACTCTTTCTCCGCAGTCCTGCTGTATCAATCAAAATATATTCTTTTTTATTCCGCACTACAGAAGTATCAATCGCATCTCTGGTTGTCCCTGCAATATCCGAAACAATTACTCTGTCCTCCCCGACAATTCGATTTACAATCGAAGATTTTCCGACATTTGGTTTGCCTATAATAGCAATGCGGGGACACTCGTCTTCCTCCTCTTCCTCTGTCTGTTTAGGAACATTTCGAATTACTTCATCTAATAACTCTCCAATCCCTAAACGGGAGGCAGCAGAAATTGGAAATGGTTCTCCCATTCCTAAATTGTAAAATTCATAGACATCCGGCATATATTTTTGAAAGTTGTCCACTTTATTTACTACCAAAATAACCGGTTTTTTTGAACGGCGTAACAGTTCAGAAACTTTAGCGTCAGAATCTACCAATCCCTGCCTGACATCCACCAAAAACAAAATCACATCTGCGGTTGCTATTGCAATCTCCGCCTGTTCTCTCATCTGGGAAAGAATCACATCTTTTGAATCTGGTTCAATTCCTCCTGTGTCAATCATGGTAAAAGAATAATTCAGCCAAGTCACGTCTGCATAAATGCGATCTCTAGTCACACCCGGCGTATCCTTTACAATCGAAATCATCTCTCCTGCTAAAGCATTAAACAATGTAGACTTTCCCACATTCGGACGTCCTACAATCGCTACAATCGGTTTACTCATAACTCGTATCTTCCTCCTTCTCTTGTCCGAATCTGTTCTAATTTTTCTCCTATCACAGAACGGAAAAAATCTTGCCCGCTTGATTTTACAATATTTACTTTGACTTGTAAAGCATTTTCCAACTCTTCCAATGTAATATCATCTAAAAAAACCGCTTCATCCGCCTTAAGCATCACATCCGGCAATAATAATTCATCGCCCAATTCCTTTCTAGAAAGCTGAGCAATTAAATCCGTTCCAGTCAGCAGCCCCGCCACCGTAATCTGCTCTCCAAAAAAATGATTTTCTATCGAATAAAGAAAAATTTCAATCTGCGGATATTTTTTCTGAATTTCCCAAACCGCTTCTTTTAAATAGGAATATGCCAATACCCCTGTTGCTATTGAAATCTTACGGATTCGTGCATCTCCCTTAGTCTGTCTTAACTCCTCTTCTAACTCGTCCTGAAAAAGCCTGACCATTCCAACTCCGTTTTCATACTGGGGATAGCCATCATACCGCTCTGCTTTCGGCATCGGATATCCTGCAAGAATATACCACTCATCTGCGGCATGCACAAAATGATTCTGATAACTTTGATAAAACCGATCCTGCCATTTATGAATCGTTTCCAATACTTCTATTGCATCTTCTTTTGTAAATGGCTCTAATGGATAAAGTCCCTCCCGAAATTTTGAAAGTCCCACCGGCACCACCGATACACTCTGCATATAGGGAAGATAGTTAGATAAATCTGAAATCGTTCGTTCCAATTCTGCTTTATCATTCACTCCTTTACAAAGTACAATCTGCCCGTTCATCTCAATCCCTGCCTGATAGAATCGGTCGATAAACTGCAACTTTTCTCCGGCAAATCGATTGTTCAGCATCTTACAGCGAAGCTTTGGATTCGTTGTATGCACAGAGATATTGATCGGGGCTAAATGATAGCGAATCACTTGTTCTATATCAGATTCTTTCATATTGGTTAAGGTAATATAATTCCCCTGCAAAAAAGAAAGCCTGGAATCATCATCTTTAAAATACAAAGTTTCCCGCATCCCTTTCGGCATCTGATCAATAAAGCAAAAAATACATTGATTTTGACAGGATCGATACTGATCTAATAATCCATTCTCAAAAATAATCCCTAAATCTTCATCACAATCCTTTTCAATCTCTAGTTCCCACTCCTCTCCATTCTTTTTTTCTATCAATATCTTTAATTCGGTATCTTCCGTTAAAAAATGATAATCAAAAATATCTTTTATCTTAGTTCCATTTATAGTAAGCAAACGATCCCCTGCTTCTAATTCTAATTCCTCTGCAATGGAGCCTGAACGGATACTTTTTATCAGATGTCCGTTTCTTTCCTTAACGTTCTGTTTCTTTTTCTCTGCCATATTTCACCTCATTTCATTATCCTTAAAAAATTTCACCTCATCAAGGAAGTCCCTCGCTTCTAAGCCGCCAAGGCGAACGCGGTGGGTTGGGACTTGCGATAGCAGCTATGAGGTTATGAGCAAGTAGTAAAGCGGATTGCAAATATCCGATTTGACTTGTTCTCAAAAACTTTAAATAAAGAACGATTCTTTCCTTTCTCAACATTGTATACCAAAATAGAAAATCATACAAGCATTATCTCCTAAATACCATCTTACAAAATATTTTTTAATCTCTTTCTTTTCTTCACATTTTCCGACAATTTTTACAAATTCACTTGACGCATCTTAAAAGTGCGTTATAATTTAACTATTATAAGTCAATTTACAAACGAATACTATCAAACATTTGGAGGAACTATGTCTGAACAAGATTTATTTGAAACCACACTTCCGGTTGCACCTCTAAAGATTGCAGCCCTAGACAGCAGTACCGAACTTGCTGAAAAAGTCAATGCCCATCTGGCAGACTCCCGCAAAGCTCGCTCTACCGATTACAGTCTGCCATTCCATTTTCAAGGCTATCTGACCGATTCCTATCTGCTTCAAGTCACCTGTCCCCGCTTTGGCACAGGGGAGGCAAAAGGCATCATCAAAGAAAGTGTCCGCGGAAGTGATCTATTTATTATGGTAGATGTAGGAAACTACAGTTTAACTTATTCCGTCTGCGGTCAAGAAAACCATATGTCGCCAGACGACCACTATCAAGATCTAAAACGTATTATCTCCGCCTCCATAGCCAGTGCACATCGTGTTACTGTTATTATGCCATTTCTCTACGGCAGCAGACAGCACAAACGGGCAAAAAGGGAGTCCCTAGACTGTGCATTAGCACTTCAGGAACTCACCAATATGGGGGTATCCAATATCATCACTTTCGATGCACATGATCCCCGTGTAGCAAATGCGATTCCCTTACATGGTTTTGATAACTTCACTCCGCCATATCAATTTATTAAAGCGATTCTCTGGAAAGAAACCAACCTGTTAATCGACAGTGAACACCTGATGGTAATCAGCCCAGATGAAGGAGCCATGCACCGTGCCGTATACTTTGCAAATGTAATCGGCATTGATATGGGAATGTTCTACAAACGCCGTAATTATTCTGCTGTAGTAGACGGAAAACATCCCGTTGTAGAACATGAATTTTTAGGAAATCATGTAGCCGGAAAAGATGTTATTATTATGGATGATATGATTGCCTCCGGCAGACGTATGTTAGATACTGCCCGTGCGATTAAAGAAAAAGGGGCAAACCGAATCTTTATCTGTGCCACTTTCGGTATCTTTACAGACGGTCTAGAACAGTTTGACGAATACTATAACAAGGGATATATCAGCTATGTCGTAACTACTAACTTAACGTACCGCAGTAAAGAGCTCCGCAGCCGCCCTTATTATTTAGAAGCAGATATGAGTAAATTTTTAGCTATGATTATCGATGCCCTAAATCACGATGTAGGAATCGGAGTTGTTATGAGTCCTACCCAAAAAATACAGCATCTATTAGATGAATACAATCAAGAATTAAAAGCAGAACTGAATCTATAAGAATCAAATGGGGGAGTGACATCCTCCCCCAA
>CAJUEI010000197.1 GCA_910585255.1 uncultured Lachnospiraceae bacterium | reverse complement strand
CAGCTATGAGGTTATGAGCAAGTAGCGAAGCGAATTGCGAATATCCGATTTGACTCAGAATATTTGTTTTTTATGTTTTCTATCTGCTTAGGGTATTACACCATTCTCCACTTGATGTAATACCCTAGCTCTTGTCCAACCTATCGTTGGAATATATTAAAATCCCCAATTATTATATGATTTGATTCTATTTTTTACAATAATCAGAAATAGAATGAAAAAATTCCATTTTTGACTATTGCATTTTATTGGAAAAAATGGTATGGTCGATTTGCAGCAGAGTTGGTAATACAAACGGAAAAAATAAATTTACTTATAGGAGGCTATCTTATTATGAAAAAATACCTTAAATTAATGGCTCTTACCGCTACACTTTGTATGGCTATGTCTGTAGTTATTCCAACTCCTTCTACAAAAGACACTACCACTGAGGAAACTACTACTTCAGATGCTTCTCCACTAAGCAATAAAGAAGTCCCACCCGCTAAACAATAAAATCTTTTTTCTTATATTGTTTCATCCAAATATTTTCCATTGCCTTATTACTATAGTCTCCTGCTGCAATTGAAAGATAATAAGAACGTTTCAACGCCTGCATTTCTAATTCCAATTTTCTTTCTCCTTGTTCTCCTGCCTTTTTTATAGAACATAATATAGAATCATATAAATCAGAAACTACCTGAGATATTTTTATTTTTTTACACAATAAAAGCATTTCTTCTGCCAACTTTAATACCTCCTCACACCGTTCGGGATCTTCATCAATTAATTTAAGATAACATGTAGTAAAAAATACATAATCTTCTTCCCATCCTGGCATTTCTGCATTTTTTATGTTTTCTATCATTTTTAATAACAATTCTATAAATTCCTTATCATAACCAATCCTTCTATAAACTTCTATCATATTTAAAATTATCATTTGTTCCTGATAGTTAAACACCCATTCATCCAAATTAATTTTATCTACATCTTTCATTGTCAAATTTAACGCTTCTTTTAGTTTTTTTAAGCATTGGTCTTCTGTTATCTTACCTATTTCCATATCTATTCTTGCATGATAAGTTATAAAAAATTGCCTGTCATTAATATCCCACTGTTCTTCTGGCATAGTTCTTTCTAATTCCTTTAATAATAGATATGCCTTTGATATATTTCTACACTCCAATTCTTTTTCTAATTCTTCTTGCAGTTCAAAAGCCTCAATTCCTCCTACACTTAAAAAGGTATAGTTTTTCTCTCCAATTCTTCCCATTCTTTGCATTAACTGTTCATAAATCTCTCGGGTCACTTCATGTTGTCCGCTTTCACAATGGTATAATGTTTCTTCAGAACAAATTCCTTCCGCTAAATCTTTCCGTGTAATTCCTAATGCCAATCGGGTGGATTTAATTATTTTTGAAGTTAAATATTTTGCCATTCGTAATTCTCCCTTACATGTTCTTGAATCCAATCACATTTTTCTTTGTTTTCTTGAAATTCATACACATAATATGCGGTAATAAAATCCCGAAGTGCTTTATTTTTTACTGTATTCCATTCATTTCCCTTTTGATATAATGCTTCTAATGTACGTGCCCGATAAAAAAATAAATCTCCTTGAATAGTAAAACCCTTCATTCTCGATAATAAAGCAGCACTTTTTTCTAAATAGTCCCATACTTCCTGATACTCTTTCCGCTCAAATAAAAA
Organism: uncultured Lachnospiraceae bacterium; assembly: GCA_910585255.1. Taxonomy (GTDB): domain Bacteria; phylum Bacillota; class Clostridia; order Lachnospirales; family Lachnospiraceae; genus MGBC114844. The sequence goes on along the minus strand of CAJUEI010000197.1, from coordinate 5,174 downwards.
TACAGCAAGATAATAATATAGCTTCGCTTCTTCATTTGCTTTATCTGATTTTTTAGGAAAGATCGTGATATAACTTTTGATCTCCCACAGATGCTGTTCTGCCTTTTCCATCTCTCCTATCTCCATAAGAAGTTCTGCTATCCGAATAGAAAGTTTTAACTCTTCTTTACTGAAAAGCTGCATCTCTTCTTTTTTCTTTGCATCAAAAGAAACGGTACAGTAAAATGCCTGATTATACCATTCTAATGCCTTTTTAAGATTTTTCTCTTTTCGATAGGCAAAATCCCCTTCCATAATATATCCCTTTTGTCTTAATACATTATCTTGTAATCCATACTCTTTTATAAATCTATCTTTTAATTGCTCTGCAGCAATATAATCTTCTTCTATTAAAGACCTTTTATATTCTTCCTCTATATAATAAATCTTAAAATCTTTATTACTAATTAACATTCCTACATAATTGCATACAATTCCTAGCCTTGATAAAATTACATCCAATATATGCGGTCGAATCTCCTGTACTCCATTTTCCAATTTTTGATAAGCAGACTGCGATAACACCCCTAAATAAACTTGCTTTGCCTTAAGATGATAACGCTTGCGTACTGTTTTTACTGCTTGTCCAATTTTATCCATCGTCATTCCTACTACTCACAAGTTTGTGTACACTCTACAGCTGTAACTTCCAACTTTCATTAAAAATCTTACTTCTGAATATTGTATCGAGTAGCCCCCTCCTTTCTTTGTTTTACGTTTTTTGAAATTCGTTACTAAAAACTTATAGAGAAGTTCTTTCGATTCACTATACAAATTTAACTACAAATTCATCCCGAAATTATTATAATATATGCGATTCATAATTACAATCCATTTTTAAACCTCTTCCGACTAAATCCGCAAGATTTCTGAGAACAGACTTTTTCCAATATTAAAATACCAATCCCTATCATTCCCCCTAACAAGCCGATTCCTTTTGCCAATACGATTTCTTTTTTCAAACTCTCTCTCACCTCTAAAGCAATTACACCAGAAAGTTTTCTCAAACCTTCCACTATTTCTAAAAATTCATTCTTATAATAAGATAATTCAAATATATTCTTATCTGGAAGCAAAGAAGACGGCAAAGAAATCCTGCAGGCTACCTCTATAAAGACTGCCAACAGCAAGAGTGCTGCTCCCAAATTTCCTATTAAAAAATATTTATTTCTATCCCAATCACGCAGTAAAATACAAGAGCATACCCAAATTATAAAAAATAATAAAAGAAAAACAAAGAGTGCAGAAACCAATGGCAAATTTCTAAAAAAGACCGTCACCTCATTCAGATTATATAATCTGCCTCTCTCCGCTATAGATAAATCCCCTCGCATCTGTTCTTCCATATAAGGCTGTTTTCCCGCCATAGAAAATAATAGCACACCATTCTTTTTCTCTATTAGATTTCCTGCTCCTATCCACTCCTCCACGTTTTCTTCTTCCTCTGTTATCCTTAAATACAGTTCTTCTTCCGTTTTACTCTGACTCACAATTTGAATAGCATCTCCATCTGTAACCGCCTTGGAAGCATATTGAATATATCCGTATTCTGCTCCGCCTGAAACCACAATATCCTCTTCCCCTATTTGATATTGATAAGACGGAACTTCCTGTACATGCTTTCCTTTTTCCCAGTTATCCCCTTCTGCTGCTTCATATAAATGCAGTCCGTTTTTATCAGAAAAAAGCACATTGAGAGGTAATTTTACCCCAGATGAAGAAAATTGTTCTTTTTTTATTACCGTTACTTTTGCTGTCATCTGCCTATGAATATTATCAGAAAGTATGGTACAAATCATTAATCCCCAAAATACTAGAATAAAAAAACAAACCATCGTTCTATTTTTCACTATTTTTCCTCTCCCAATACAATTCCGTCCACCATTTCTTTATGAAAACAAGAAAATAAAAACAATGGCGGAAGCAATACTAACAAACAGCAAACAAATTGCTGCATGATATGATTACTTGAAACAAAGACTAATGCTACTGCAATTGGATATTTCTCAAAACTCTTTAAATATGTAATCGGCTGTTCTACCATATTCCATGCGTTTAAAAAAGACAGCAGCCCTACACAAACTACAGCCCCCTTACACATCGGAACGGCTATTTGAAAAAGAACTCGAAATACTCCACATCCGTCTAAACAGGCGGCCTCTATTACTTCTTCTGAAACTGCCTGAAAACTTTGTCTCATAAGAAAAGTCCCAAGCGGAATAAAAATACTAGGTAAAATCAATGCCTGTGTTGTTCCAAGCAGATGCATCCAATCCAAAATAATATAATTAGGAACCAAAGTAACTTGAAGCGGAAGCACCATAAAAATCATTAAAGCAAAAAAAATACCATTTTTCCCTGGAAAATGATATTTCGCAAAACCATATCCTGCAAAAATTGATACAAAAACCTGGCCTATTACAATTCCTAAAGCAATCCCTAAACTTCTCCAAAAACGAAACAAATATTGTGGAGAAGCAAGAAACACTTCATAATATGCCTGAAAAGAAATAGAAGCACCTTCTTGATAAAAACTTTTTACTAACACAACTGCAAAAGGAGCCAAACACAAAAAAACTACTGCCCAAACCAGCCCATTAAGCCCTATCTGATATAATATCTTTCTCATTCTTTTTCTCCCCCTCTAATCAAAGCATAACTTCCCCCCATTATAACTACTATAACCAAAAATAATAAAATCGATGCAGCAGACAATTTCGGATAACTTAAATTTTCAAAACTATTATTAATAAAATGCTGTAATAAATAAATTTTCGAATTGGGATGTCTCCCGGCAATTAAAAAAATCTCTCGAAAACACTGAAATGCATTAATAAGAGAAAACAAAACCGTATAAAATACCGTATGCCACATCTGCGGTGTTGTAATATAAAAAAACCGCTGAAAAGCTCCCGCTCCATCTAAAGAAGCAGAAGCATAATATTCCTTTGGAATAGTCATCAGTCCTGATAATAAAAGAATCACACTATATCCGGTATTTTTCCACAAATATAATAAAATAATAATCCAAAACGCCCATTCAGATTCTAAATAAGAAACTCGTCCCTGTTTTGCAAATAATAACTCTATTAAAAGTACAGTACCCACAACAGGCATAATATAGGGAAATAATAAAACAGACTTTACTATTTGATAGCGTTCGGTATATTTTCTTAACAATAAAGCAATGATATAAGACAATATAAGAATCAAAGGGATCCCTATCACCAAAAAGCGGCAAGTATTCCAACAAGCAATTAAAAACATTTCATTCCTTAAAAGACTAAAATAATTATCAAACTGTACAAAACTGCTATTTTTTGCAGCACTTTTTCGAAAAGAATACCAAAAAATCATCCCAAAAGGAATCACATAAAAAAACAAGCATCCTATCAATAATGGAGCAATAAAAAAATAACCCTGCAAAGCATGTTTTATCTGTTTTTTCATTTTTCCCCTTTCTATCCTAAACTGCTTCCTTTTATTCTGCTAAATTCATCTGCAAAGTATAATACGTTTGACTGATGATTTCCCTTCTCTTATCTTCTTCCCGAACCGCTGCACATTCCCAATACATATCTGCAAGCTCTCTTATAAAATCAGAAGCATAACAAACCGTTTGAATCTGCTGTCCCATTCCCATAACAATCGTTTTATCTTCTTCTGAAATTTTTCCACACAACTGCCGTAAAGCATCATTATGTATTGGAATCCCTCTATTAGAAATCATCTGTAACATAATATTAGAACCCTGAATATGTCCTTCTACAGAAACTCCCTTTCCACACATAATCTCTTCACTAAATAATAAATCTAATAAAGAAAATGCCTCCTCCTGCTGATTAGTATTGCGGTTAATTGCTGCATAAAGATTTACAGTAGCAGTAATTCCTCCATCTATATTAGGAAAAGCAAATATGGTATGTTCTCCCTTCTCCCTTTCCAATGCAGAAAAAAAATCAGAATCTACTCTGCCAGCCACTACTGCCTCTGGTATAGCCTCTCTTCCTTCCATATTCCAATACTTTTCTCTCAATAAAATTACTTCCTGTATTCTCTTTGTAAACTCTTCTTCTGACAGAAAAAGAATTTCATTTTGATAATCTGCTAATTCTCCAAAGATAGAATAATATGACATCAATACTTTCGAAACCGTTTCTTTTATAATAGGTTCCTCCTCACAAACCAACAATTCTTCCCAAGAGGAAGGAATATGCTGAGAATCATCTAAATCATCTGTCCGAAAAGCATAGGCAGAATACTCATAACAAATAGGCAGAATCAACTGTCCTTCCTCTGTTCTGCCCGATTCCAAAATTTTCTGATTCCATATATCAGGATTCATATATTGTGCCTGTTCTATCAAATGATCTAATGGCAGAAATACTTCCGAATCCATCATCTTTTGAGGATTTAAGAAAAGTACATTTTTTATATCCTCTGTAAGAAGAGGCATCCCCTCTAAAATAAAAACATCTGGTCCTCCGCCAGACATAATCTCTGTACGCAATTCAGAAATTTTTATCTCTGCCTCCTCTTTTGGAATAATGACTAATTTTACATCTACATCCTGTCTTAACTTTTTCCATATATTTACTAATTCAGAGACAGCCGGCTCATATAAATAATCGACACAAACCGTTATTACCTTTTTCTTATCTAGCTGATTTTGAATACTTCCACAAGAAGTAAATAATAAAATAACAGCCATAATAATCCCTATCTTTTTCCTCATAATTACTCCCCACATAAACTACCTATTCTTTATCATCTATCCCCTGCTCCATAAACCGCAGGGAACTATTATAAAAAACAATTAATCTCATAACATACTACTTCTATTTGATCTTTCTAAGTTAAACTTACCCCTATTCTAAACCACTAACTTTACTGCAAATCGATACTATCATTCTTACAAATAAAATACAATCATCAAATCCAGAATTTTTCTATTCTATCATTTAGACTCCAAATCAAAAAATAATCTACAGTCAGGATGAATCAGCCGGAGAGGGAACGTGATCCCTTGCTGCCGTGACTTCGGAAAAAAGTTAGAAAGTCTTATGCCTCTGTCGATCCACTAGGATTTTTTGTCATCTTCTGATGACAAAAAAAGGCACGTGTTTAGCCTCCTG
>CAJUEI010000196.1 GCA_910585255.1 uncultured Lachnospiraceae bacterium | reverse complement strand
CGCTTTCGCCTTGGCGGTTTAGAAGCGGGGGACTTCCTTGATGAGGTTAAATTTGGAATACTTTGAAACTCTCACGACTAAAGTCACAGATGTTCTCATCTTAATTAATAAAAAATCCGAATTTAACAGATTTGAAATTTCCTTTTTTAATGGTATAATGATGTTGGATTTTTGTATGAATTGAGGTGACATCAATTTTGAAGATAGCTTTAGTAGATGATGAACAGACGTGCTTAGATGAAATGAAACAGCTTTGCAGCGATTTTGGACAGAGTATCGGATACTCCGTAGAGACCGTTCCTTTTAGCAGCGGCAAATCATTCCTTGATGCATTTGATAAAAGTGGTTTTGATCTTGTATTTATGGATATCTATATGGAGGGCATAGACGGAATTTCTGCTGCATTAAAAATGCGGAATCAGGACAACCGCTGCCTTCTTATATTTTTAACCTCCAGCACGGAATTTATGCCGGATGCTTTCTCCTGTCATGCCTTTGAATATATTACCAAACCCTTTTCTAAACAACGAATCTTTCATGTACTGTCAGATGCCATAAAAATACTGCCCCAAGAGCACAGATACATATCACTTGCAGCCGACCGGAAAACGGTTCGTATATTCCTTAATGAAATTATCTCCGCTGTTACAGATGCACACTATCTTAACATAACACTTGCCAGCGGAGAAAAACTGCGGTGTCGTATCACTATGCCTGAATTTATAAAAAAAACAGACCATGATGCTCGTTTTATTCCTATTAATAAGGGGATTGCCGTAAACGCCGAACATATCCTAGAATTTAAAAACAACTGCTGTATTCTGGAAAATGGTATAAAATTTCCGGTTCGTATCCGTGACAGCATAAAAATCGAACAAATGGCAAGGGATTATCATTTTGAAAAAATTCGCGGGCGTCAATCTAGTTTTACCAACAGGCAGCACAGAAGGGAAAACGAAATATGAAAATAGAGGAATTTCTATCCGTACTGCCATAGCTTTTTCTTCTCAGTATTTCTGCGGTTTCTAAAAAATATAGTGGTTCCTCAAAAGATAGCTGTCCTGATGTTTCATATGAATTTTAATACCACACCCTTCATAAATATCAATTCGGTCAATGAGTGCCACTACGATAGGACGGAGAAGTTCCGTTCTATTCTGATGCTGCTGAAATGCTTCTATCCATGCGGTATAATCAGAACAATTTTTCAGCAGATTATCTCTGTCCTTCTTTTGCTCCTCCTCTGTTCTCTGTGCTTCCTGTATCTTTGTATCATAAACCGTCTTTAATTCCCAATATTCTGTTTTACTAAGCAGTCCATTTGTCATAGATTCATATAAAGATTTTTTTAAATGGCTGTATCTGGCTATTTCTTCCTGCTTCTTTATAATTCGTGCATCTAAATCTGCCTTCTGCATATTTTCCTGATAAAACAAATCTGTTTTAAGGGATTCTATAGATTCTGTATTTATTTTGATAGATTGCTTTAAGATATAAACTATCAATTCCTTTAATACAGACTCACAAATCCGATGACTTGTACAGACATGATTTATCCGATTGTTTCTGCACATATAATAACGGTAAGTCTTTCCGTTTTGTCTAACACTACTAAGCACCATATTTTGGCAACAGTCCCCGCAAAATATAAGACCAGAAAATAGAGATACCGTTTCTGCTTTTGGTGCCACCCGCATATCTTGCAGCAACAGAGACTTTACCGTATAAAAAACTTCTTTGTCAACAATCGAAGCATGATTATTTTCTATTCTTACCCATTCTTCCGCTGGTTTCTGTATGATCTTTTTTACCTTATGATTAGGAGTAGTACGTTTTCCCTGTATAAGCGTACCAATATAACATTCATTCTGCAAAATCCGTCCTACTGTAACTGCTGTCCACTTTGCTTTTGGATTAATCTGAAAACCAGACTGATAATTCAACCCGCAGAATCGTTTATATTCCATTGGAGAAAGTTCGCCTCGACTATTAAGCCGATCAGCAATCCGCTGTTGACTTGCCCCTTCTAATTTCCACCTAAAAATATCTCGTACAACACTTGCAGCGTAATCATCTATTACTAATTTATGCCGATCAACAGGATTTTTACAATAGCCATATACAGCAAAAGAACCTATAAATTCTCCTTTTTTTCTCTTAATTTCGAGCTGACTTCTAATTTTTACGGATATATCACGACAATAGGCATCATTAAGCAGATTTTTAAACGAAATCAAAATTCGATCGGAAGATGTTCTTTCTCTTATACTGTCAAAACCATCATTAATTGCAATAAAACGAATACCAAGAGCCGGAAAAATCCGTTCGAGATAACACCCTGTCTCAATAAAATTTCTGCCAAAACGGGATAAATCCTTAACAATTATACAATCAATTTTTCCAGTCTCAATCTCCCTCATCATGTGCTTAAAATTCGGGCGGTCAAAATCTGTTCCAGAATAACCATTATCCACACATTCCATACAGACAATAATATCTTTCTTATCAGAAAGATAACTTTTAATCAGATCCTTCTGATTTTTAATACTGTTGCTCTTCTCCATATTCTCCTCTCCATCCTCTTTTGACAGTCGAATATAAGTTGCGGCATGATATATCCTGCCGCTTTTTTCAATTTGTTTCATTAAAAGCCTCCCTTATAAAATCAAATAAATTTTTATCCATGCCCTAAAGGCATCAGATTTTTATATCTATTAAATTTTATAAAAATACAGCTTGTCATTATGTCCTCCTATATCATAAAAATTGAGTCAAATCGGATATTCGCAATCCGCTTCGTTACTTGCTCATAACCTCATCAAGGAAGTCCCAACCCACCGCTTTCGCCTTGGCGACTTAGAAGCGGGGGGCATGATAATTCTTTTCAAATACAGATTCTATTCAATTTGTCCCGCATAATCTCTATCTCTATCATTTTTCTATTTTTCAGATCTTTTTCTCTACATAATGGTTCTTGACAAATTTGTCTACATAGTGTAGTCTATATATAAGATTACATCATGTAGACAGGAGGCTATACTTATGGCAGAAATTCAATTAGGGGTTGTAGAAGCTCGTTTTGCGGACATCATCTGGGAGAACGAGCCCATAACATCCACCGAACTTACAAAACTAGCCGCAGCAAAACTCACTTGGAAACGGACAACAACACACACGGTACTGCACCGGCTCTGCGACAAGGGTCTGTTTCAAAACAATAACGGTGTGGTGACTTCTCTCCTGTCCCGGCAGGAGTTCTATGCCCGTCATAGCAAAAAGTATGTAGATGAAACCTTTGACGGGTCTCTCCCGGCTTTCCTTGCCGCATTTACCAGCGAAAAGAAATTGACAGCCGAAGAAATTACGGAGATTCGCGAACTAATCGACAAGGCAGGTGAATAATTTGGGCAATATATTTCTGAAAACTTTGAACATGAGTATTGCTGCAAGCTGGCTGATTTTCGCAGTGGTGCTGTTCCGGTTTGTAATGAAAAAGACTCCGAAATGGATTGTTGTCCTTTTGTGGGGTATTGTCGCTCTGCGGTTGGTGGTTCCCTTCGCCTTTGAGAGCACATTAAGCCTAATCCCCAGTTCCGAAACCTTTCACACCCATAACATTTCATATAAAACGCCCGTCATCAGCAGCGGTATCCCCGCTGTCAACAACGCAGTCAATCCCATCTTGGGTGAGACGTTTGCCCCGAATTCGGTTACCCGTGTTAATCCACCCTATACCGGGATAACCGGAATATTTATTATGTCAGTAATCTGGCTCATTGGCATCGCCGCCATGTTGTTATACGCTGGAATCAGCTATGTACAGGTATACCAGAATGTTGTGGAAAGAATCCCCTATGAAGGAAACATCTTCCTATGTGATCATATAAAATCTCCGTTTATCCTGGGACTGGTTCAACCCAAAATCTACCTGCCTTCCAACATGAACGCAATAACCATGGAGCCAGTTATTGCCCATGAAAAAGCACATCTGGCAAGGCATGACCATTGGTGGAAACCACTAGGTTTTCTAATTCTAGCAGCTCACTGGTTCAATCCCCTGTGCTGGGTAGCCTATGTGCTGCTTTGCCGGGATATTGAACTTGCCTGCGATGAAAAGGTCATCCAGAAGATGGATTTGGATGGAAAGAAAAACTACTCCGCTGCCCTGCTGGAGTGCAGTATCCAACGGCGGCTGATAACAATTTGCCCGTTGGACTTTGGAGAAATTAGTGTAAAAGAAAGAGTGAAAAACGTATTGAATTACAAAAAACCAACGTTTTGGGTCGTTGTTGCGGCAGTCATTGCTTGTGCAGTGGTAACGGTATGTTTTGCAACGAATCCCGTGCAAAATAGCGTTGATCTTGTGATTCATCTTCCTGCGGGTAGTGAAGAAAGAGTATTTTATACTGATGAAGAAGTGAGCAGCCAATCCGGTATAATTGAGATCATTACCAATCAGGACTTAGGAGATACTATGATTCAGCTTTTACCGACAGAAGTCCATGAAGAAAACGCTTACGATGAGCCACAGTATATCACACCTGGAATGTCCGTGAAATTCCAGGTGGAAAAAGGTGCTTGGTTCAGGATTGGTATCGTTCCATTGCTTGTGGAAAACATGAGGGATATATCTATCAGTGTAAAAAATGTAAATGTGCGAATTGCCAGCCATACCGAAAGTCGGAAATTAACCCTTGACGATGTGATTATGCTGTCACAAAAGGGAGACACCCTAACTTGGACAGATTTTGAGCAGTATCAGGGACGAGATATTGGCTCAGGTCTGTATATCATGCGTTACGAAATTGACGAACTCTTTGATGTCCTGGTGGGCGGTATTCCAAAGGAAATGCCCATGTATATCTATCTCAGAGCCAACAATGAGGAGGAAGACAGGATTGATATTCGGACAGAAAATGTTCCCGTATTCATTGAGACACACAGAAATGATATGCCAAAGGCTATTGAATCAAAAGCTGACGGCGGCAGTAAAACAATACCAGAAGAGCCTGATTTCTCTACTCTTTTTGACGAGAGAACCGCTATTTATCAGGCAATTTTGGAGCATAACTGTTCCACAGACCCAACCGGTCTGGTATCCTGTGTCAGCTTTGTGGAACTTGCTTGTATCGTTGTAGATGGAAGTGATTTTTCGCAGTATATTCACTACGGCTGGGCACTTTATGAGGAATATAGAGTCACAGAAAATGGCTTGGAAACCGTCAGCGGCAGCCATATTCCTATTGCCATCACACTGCGGGAAGACCCGTCTGGCACTCTTACATGGGAAGAATACTGGGAACCTAGAGATGGCAGCTACTATGTACAGGACATCCGTGAAAAGTTTCCAGCACACATTGCCGAGGACGGCATAGACAGCCAGAAGTTCATCCTCCAGCAAAAACAAGAGTGCTATGCTCAAGCAGTAGCAGCTACCGGACTGGATACCAATAAAATAGTTAGAACGCTTATTAAAACAATTTGCAGCAGCCCTGCTCAGTCCTCAAATCCGAGGGATTATATCAAGGAACACTCCATTGCGTACCGGGAACTGACATACTATGGTCGATATACCCTGAAATACTGCTTCTCCCAGTTCGAGGAAGGCGATGAAACCGGGTTGACCGGTCAAATCATGGCACAGGTATGTGAAGATATTGCGGTCGGCTGGGGCGAAGAACCGTTTATATCCAGCCTATCTGCAGACGGAATACTTACTGGACAGATATGGTACCATACGTTCAAAAACAATGCTCTAAGCTTACTGGAGCAATATCAGGAAATTGAGCTTGCAACGTATTATCCGGCATCCTATCTGCTACTCACGATGTTTGGAAAAACCACTCATCGCCTTACGGTAGGTTCTTTCCGCACCGCTGGCGGTATTGTAACCGCCCCCTGCTTCGTTGGCTGTATAGCTGTAAATAGGTCTGTTTGAAAAACGAACGCATCAAAACTTTCTCTGGCGTTCTGCTATCAGATATGTTATATTGAAAATATAAAAGGGAAAGCCATAGAAGCGGCTATCCCTCCGACAGAAACAGACTTCACCTTATTACAAAGTTAGCCGTCAACTATTCGCAGTAGTGGCGGCAACTTTTTCCCTTAAAAATCTGACAGCACAGACTAATTAAGACAACAACAAACGTACAGAATAAAAACAAATCCTGATATTCTTGAAAAAAATAGGATAAAAATAAAATAGCACAAAGAAAAAATATAAATTGTGGAACAATACACTCTGGCGTCCCCTTCGGAACATCCCTCCCCCGCTAAAAATTTCTCTCTAAAAAAAGCCACAAAATCTGTAATTGATTTTCTCTTATTTTTATTATATTATATAAGCAGCAAATATTATAATATAAAAAGGAAATAAAAAAATATGTGTAAAATTTTACTTTTAGAAGATGATAAAAGTCTAATAGACGGCTTAAAATATTCTTTAGAAAAAAACGGATTCTCTCTTACTATTGTCAATACCTTATCACAAGCAAGAAAAAGTTTTACAGAAAACCCAGAACAAGACTTATTACTATTAGATATCACGCTTCCTGATGGAACCGGATTCGAACTATGCGAATATATCAGAAATAAAGGAAATTCCATTCCCATTATCTTTCTTACTGCTTCTGATGAAGAAGTGAATATTATACGGGGACTAGACAGCGGAGGAGATGACTATATTACAAAACCGTTTAAGTTAGGTGAACTAATCTCAAGAATAAACGCTCTCCTACGCCGCACATCCAACCATAATAACAGCTATTTGATAACCTGTGGTGATACTTCTATCGATCTGCAAAGAAATCAAGTAACCATAAAAGGAAATCGCTTAGAGACTGTCTAATATCTTTTCATTTTCTTCCCAATGTGTTATAATAACAAA
>CAJUEI010000195.1 GCA_910585255.1 uncultured Lachnospiraceae bacterium | reverse complement strand
TGTATTATATCCATGTTTTAATCCTAATACCAGCATAGCTACTACTGTTGCAATCAACAGTGCAACAAAAGGTTCCCCAAGAAACGCAAAGATAGGCTGTGCAAAACTCAGTGCCGGCACTACTCCTGTTACAGAATCACAGATAATCAATACTAAAGGAATTAAAATAATTCCAACAATTACCCAGAAATTCGGCAGTTTGGATTCATCAAAATCTGCCTGATTTGCCACATGCTCTGGTACCGGAATATAATAGTTCTTTCCACAAATAGAGCCCCAAACCGGTCCTGCTACTATCATGGAAAAGATACCACAGAAAACGCCAACTAAGATTACCCATCCCAGTTCTACTTCTAACATAGTAGCTACTAAAATCGGACCCGGTGTAGGAGGAATAAAAGCATGTCCTACTGCCAAACCAGCCAACAGCGGAATTGCATAGAATAAAGAAGAACGATGTGTTCTTTTTGCAAGAGAAAATGCCAGCGGAATTAAAATAATTAACCCAGCATCAAAAAACACTGGCATTGCGATTACCAAACCAGTAATGCCTAACGCCCATGCCGCTTTCTTATCACCGAACCATTTTACCATCGTAACGGCAAGCGTCTGTGCCCCTCCAGAAACTTCCAAAATTGCCCCAAACATCGAACCAAGTCCTACTAATAAAGCAATTCCTTTTAATGTGTTTCCAATTCCATCATTTACTGCAGTAACAATATCAGCGGCAGGCATACCTGCAAGTAAGCCAATAGAAATGGCTCCAATTAAAATCGAAATCATAGCTTGAATCTTAAATTTAATAATCAGAACTAACAAAATAACTAAACCAATAATTGCCGCGATCACAAGTCTTGTTGGATTTAATTCAGCAGTCATAACGAATCCTCTCTTTCTTTTTTATTTACGTTTTCCTATTTATTTACAGACGCCTTTAGTTTTCCTCCTTTCTTCTTTTTTACTATACATATGACGTCCTATGTTTTATTAACTATAGTATAATATTATTCTATAATTTCGTCAATATGTCAGATGAATTTTATTTATCTTCTCTTTTTTTCACAAAAAAAGCAAGGATTTTGATAAAAAAGTCCTTACTTTTTAGGAAAAATGCCAATATTTTATCGATTTTTTCCATATTTTCCTATATTAAAATTAAAAATCTGCTGTCTCTACATTGGTTTCTAACTTTGCAAATAATATGATATTTTTAAATATTTTCTCAATTTTTCTAAAAAATCTTCCTAAAATACTTCTTTTATTCTTATTTTTATACATTAATAAAGAAATACATCAGATGTTATCTAATATATTCCTTTATTTTTATACATATATAATTTCCCTACCCGATTTTTTTGTTTTAATTTTTTTCCTGATGTTCTTTCCACATCCGCATCAATACCTGCCGATTATACGTTAAATGCATAATCATTGCACATTTCGCCCCTACCGAATCCCTTTCACAAATAGCATGAACAATTGCCCGATGTGTCTCTAAAGTTTCTTCTAATAACATTCGATGTGTTAAATTAGCAAATGTCATTACTCCTGTGTTAATCAAAGGAATCAATGTTTCTACTACACGATTTTTACTGCATTTTGCAATGCAAGTATGAAATTCAATATCTTTTGGAATATGATTTTTCCCGCTTAAATAAAGTTCTTCTGTCTCTTCACAAAGCTGTTTTAATTGCTGCAGCTCTTCTGCTGCAGCATGTTCTGCCGCCTGAGAGGCAATCTCTGGTTCTAACATTAAACGTACTTCAAATAATTCCAACGCCAATTTATATTTATCCTGCAGCTTGGATAAACCAAGCGGATCTTCGTCAACCGGACTGGTACGAATGACATAGGTTCCAGAACCTCTCCGCACTTCTAAGATTCCTCTTGAAACCAATCCCTTTACTGCTTCCCGTACAGTACTTCGCCCCACGCCAAACCGCTCTGCTAATTCAAACTCATTCGGAATCCGTTTTCCTATCTCTACCGGCTCCTGCAGAATATAATTCATTAATTCGTCTTCAATCTGCTCCCCCAACAATTTTTTATCCATTTTTTCAAAATGATACATTCCATTTATTCCTTTTTCACTCTCAATTTGTGATCCAAACTTTTAATGATGAAACAAACGAATTCCAGTAAATGCCATAGCAATCTGATATTTATTACAGGTTTCGATTACATGATCATCTCGAATTGATCCGCCCGGCTGTGCAATATAAGCAACACCGCTTCGATGTGCCCGTTCAATATTATCTCCAAACGGGAAAAATGCATCCGATCCAAGAGAAACTTCTTTCATCTGATTTAACCAGGCACGCTTCTCTTCCTTTGTAAAAGCTTCTGGTTTTTTCTGAAATGTCTGCTCCCATACGCCGTCAGCCAAAACATCCTGATCTTCTTCTCCGATATAGACATCAATCGCATTATCCCGGTCGGCACGTCCAATCCGATCTAAGAACGGAAGGGATAATACCTTTGGATGCTGACGAAGCCACCAGTTATCTGCTTTCTGTCCGGCAAGTCTGGTACAGTGTATTCTCGACTGCTGTCCTGCTCCGATTCCAATTGCCTGTCCGCCCTTTACATAACAGACAGAATTGGATTGTGTATATTTTAAAGTAATCATAGCAATTGCCAAATCAATCTTTGCCGACTCTGGAATTTCTTTTTGTTCTGTTACCACATTGGCAAAAGAGTCTGTTGTAATCTGCAGTTCATTTCTGCCCTGTTCAAAAGTAATTCCAAAAACCTGCTTCCGTTCCAATGGCTCAGGAATATAATCTGGATTAATCTGAATAATATTATAATTTCCCTTTTTCTTAGCTTTTAAAATTTCAAGTGCTTCTGCTTCATAACCAGGTGCAATAATTCCGTCCGAAACTTCCCGCTTAATCATTTTAGCAGTAGAGACATCACAGATATCGGAAAGGGCAATAAAATCACCAAAAGAGGACATCCGATCCGCTCCTCTTGCTCTGGCATAAGCACAGGCTAAATCTGAAAGTTCGCCTAAATCCTCTACCCAATAGATCTTTTTTAATGTCTCGGAAAGCGGAAGCCCTACCGCTGCCCCAGCCGGAGAAACATGTTTAAAGGAGGCAGCAGCCGGAAGATTCGTTGCTGCTTTTAATTCTTTTACTAACTGCCAGCCGTTTAAAGCATCTAAAAAATTAATATATCCTGGTTTTCCATTTAAAACCTGAAGCGGCAGATTTCCCTGCTCTATATAGATTCGAGAAGGCTTCTGATTGGGATTGCATCCATATTTTAATTCGACTTCATTCATTTGTATCATTCCTTTCTTTTCTCATTTTTTCTTTTATATCATTCTTTTTCTTTTGTTCATTCGTTATTTTATTATTTCTGTTCGTTTTTATTGATTATTGATTATTCATTATTGATGCTTATTAATAATTTTACTTTGATAAGAGCGATCCGAAAGAGAAATGTACCGCACAAATAAAGATACTTTATTTTCTTCATTTAAAGAATTCCAAATTAAATCAGCAAAGTCCTCTAAACGATCCAATATAGAAACCAATTTAGGTTCGCCTTCAAAACTAGGCAACGGGCTGCCGTCTCCAAGATAAGTATGAATAAAGTGTCCCTCTCCTGCAATCGGATTGTGATAAGCGAAGGTATAACGGTTACAGGTATCGGGATTTCCGTTTTGAGTCTTTAAAATCGACATTGCATAGTGAAAATTTCCTTCTTCAATATGCAGAATACCGGAAATCCGAGGGGTATAGTTTGGTGCATCGGGTTCAAACTCTCTGGTACGAAGTGCCTGTTCAAATGTCTGCTGCCTATCCATAAGCTGATAAATGGTATCGGTCTGATCGCCGTTTGTTACAATTGTTTTATTTCCAAGAACTCGTACCGGAGAATAAATAATCAGGCTTGGATCTACTAATTTAGATGGATCAAATGCCTGTGTACGAATTCCGCTGCCCTCTTCTACAAAGATACGATTTCTGCTGTTCTCGCTTCTTCCCATAATAAAATAAGCGGTTACGGCTTTTGTATGATCGGGTGTTTCTCCAATAATAATTCCACGTCCAGGATAAGAATTGGCTTTTAATTCTTTCTCTAATGATAATCGTTCCATATTTTCCTCCAATTTACTGTATTTTTCGCCTTAACAAGAAAGTCCCCCGCTTCTAAGCCGCCAAGGCGAAAGCGGTGGGTTGGAACTTCCTTGTTGAGGTTATGAGCAAGTAGCGAAGCGAATTGCGAATATCCGATTTGACTACCTTTATTCGTTTACGTTCTAGTTTATTATATCACAAATTTTCTTATCATACCAGCCAAAATAAAGAGAATCAAAGGCAAATTTATATTTGAATTTTATAAAAACAACATTTCTGTATCGAAATATAATTCTTATTTACAAATAATATAGGATACGATTTATTCTGCAAAAGCTAACAGAATGTTTATCAGTTTACATAATATTTTTATGTAAACTAATCTTTCCTTTTTTCCCATCCGGCAGTGTTGCTATTGACTAAAGCCGAAAAAATTCGCTGCTTTACACCGGGATTTTCTAAATTTAATTGACGAATAAGCTGTTTGATATATTCTCGTTTACTATTTCCATCCATAGGACAGCGATTCTTTACTACAGGAAGCGAATATGCCCTCTGAAATCCAATAATATCTGATTCAAGAAGATAAAGAAACGGACGAATTACAGTTAATCCGGTCTGATTTAAAAAAGTAACGGGAGAAAAACAAGAAAAACGCCCTTCATATAATAATGATAACAGCACGGTTTCTACCACATCATCGAAATGATGTGCATAGGCAATTTTATTGCAGCCAAGAGAACTTGCTTTTTTATAAAGAGCCCCTTTTCGCAGCTTTGCACAGAGAGAACACGGATTTTTTTCTTTTCGCTCTTCGAATACAATTTCTGAAATCTGAGTTTCTACTAGGGAACAAGGAACTTGCAGTTTTGTACACAATTCCATAATCGAAGAAAAGTCCATTTCCAGAAACCCAAGATGAACAATAATTGCCTCTAAAGAAAACGAATGAGGATAAAACTGCTGCAATCCACTTAATGCATAGAGCAAAGCCAAACTATCCTTTCCGCCAGAAAGCCCAATTGCAATATGATCTCCTGCTTGAATCATTTGATAGGCTTCGATTGCCTGTCTGGTAACACTGTATAGTTTTTGTAATTTCATACTTCCTAATCCTTTTCTATTTTTTTATTTTTTATCGAATAAGAAAGATTATGTACAGAAAAGGAGCAGAACTTCTGCCCCTTTTCTCAATTTAGTTTTTTTATTTCTTTATGGAAGCAGGATCCTATGCTTACCAAAAATCCACTTATTCCGGTACATAAAAACATAACTGCCATACCGCTTCCTGCACCATTTCCCACTATTTTGCCTATTCCTTCTGCAAATGCACTTCCTGAATTCATAAAAGGCTCAAATACATAATCTGCCAAATAACCGCCCAGAATAATACCAAATGGAATGGTACTGTACTGAATTGCATTTCTTACGGCAAATATTCTCCCCTGCAGACTGGACGGAATTCTTTGGTACAGGATCGTATTCTGATTTGCCATAATAAAAGGAATCGGCAGACTGGCACAGATTGCAGCAGCCGACCAGCAGAACACATTGTTTCCAACTGCCATTATAAGATCTCCGAATAAAAATGACAGTGCAGCGGAAAGATAGATTCCGGCTGTTTTATGACAGCTTTCCTTTTTTACAGAAACAAGAATACCCCCAACAATTCCGCCTGCCCCCATACAGCCGTTTACAATTCCCAGTACGATACTGTCTCCGAAACTTCTCGCTAAAATCATAGGGGAAAGGATCGTTTCATACGTCAGTCTAGAAAAGAAATTGATCAGTGCCATGGTCAGCATCATATAAAAAATTCCTTTTTCTTTTTTCAAAAAAGTAAATCCCTCTGCTATTCTATTCCGATAAAAAGAAAATGATATATTTTGCTCTGTATCGGATCGTTCTTCTGGAATGGTAATAAAAAACAGCAGAATACAAAACGCAAATAGAAAACTTGCTAAATCGATCAGCAAAATAAACGAAAGCCCGCCTGCTGCAAAAAGAAAAGCAGCTAACATAGGACTAAATACTACAATCAAGTTATTGGAAAAAGAGTTTAGTCCGCTTACATTTGAAATTTTCTCTTTTGGCACAAGTCTTCCTATTGCCACTGCAGATGCTGGCTGCTGAAATGCATTTGTTATGCCAATTATGATATGAATTACATAGATATTCCAGACAGTAAGCCGACCCATAAGCAGAAATACCAATATTGTCAGTGAGCCAAGTGCTGCAACACTATCTGCTGCCAGCATAATGGTTTTCTTATTATATCTGTCTATTAAGCTGCCTACGAATAAACTTAGAAAAATATACGGCACATAGTTGCAAAATGACATCAGCGAAACGGACATTGCCGAATGACTCTGCTGATATGCCCATAAAATAAGTGCAAATCCCGTCATAGAACTGCCAAGCCCGGACACCGCCTGACTTAACCACAAAATAAGATATCTTTTATATAAATTTTCTTCCATTGAATTTTCTCCACTCTATTCTTAATCTTTCCGAATAAAAGTACAAAATCCAATGTGGACGATCCTGTTTTACCTCTGTACAAATTTCGTCCAATCATCAGACCTTGTACAGAGTTTATCGCTTAAGTTAATTACTAAGTGACAAAGCATACGTCCCACCTCCTGTTTTTGATACAGGATAGTATAACATAAAAAAATTCTTTGATCAATCCTCGATCCATTCTCTGGTAATGTAATTAACTTTGCTTTTAGGATTTGTAAATAAGAAAAAGAGTTCCAAAGAGTACGCCAGAGTGCATTAGGAGGTCGCTGTTCCGCTCTCCGAA
>CAJUEI010000194.1 GCA_910585255.1 uncultured Lachnospiraceae bacterium | reverse complement strand
GCGATTCCCTCATCATAGATATCATATCCTATCTTTGCCGAGATCCAAGTCCAAGAACAGGGAATTCCCGCCTGATGCAGCCGAAATGCTGCCTGTGCAGCATGGTTATCCTGACGAATCGGCACGGCATCCGGGCAGGGAACCCAGCCCTGCAGCAGCTTTGCATCTGCAAAAGGTGCTGACAGAGACTGATTCACTTCCTGCAAAGCGATCAAATCGGGTTTTTCTTTCTGAATAACAGAAAGAAAGAAATCGAGCTTCTGCAGATAATTCTCTTCTTGAAGACTGTGTGTATTTAAAGTCAACAGCTTCATCTGTTCTATTCCCTCCTATTTTCTTAAACGAGATCACCCATTCTCGTTCTATTTTTTAAAGAATATCGTTGATATCCGATTTTAATACATCTGCTTTCGGTCCATAGATTGCCTGAATTCCATTGTCCTTTTTCACCAACCCCAGTGCTCCTTCTGCTTTCCATGCAGCAGTATCTGCAACCTGTTCTGGATTCTTTACCGTTACTCTTAAACGTGTCATACAAGCATCCACTAAAATAATATTTTCCCGACCGCCTAATAACGCAATAATCCGCTCTGGCTGGCTGTTTTGTCCGCCCTTTTTCGCAGAATCAGAAGCCGCTGCCTCTCCGCCTGATTCCTCATTTTCATCTGTATAATTTCCCAGACGTCCCGGCGTAGCAAATTGAAACTTTTCAATCATAAAGTAAGCAATCACATATCCAATCGCAAAGAAAGCAACGCAGCAGATAATAAAATGAATAATATCCCCGCCTAATCCCGCTTTTAATGACATTGGAACACGAGTTAAAAATTCTAAGTTTCCAAAAGAATGAAGCCGCAGATCGAAAATACCTGCCATTGCAAACGCACACCCCTGCAGTACAGCATAGACAATATAAAGCGGCAGTGCACAGAACATAAACATAAATTCCAAAGGCTCCGTTACACCGGTTAAAAATACTGCTAACACAGTTGAAACAAACATAGAACGATAATTCTTTTTCTTATCTTCATCCACCCGCCGATACATAGCAAGTGCCACTCCTAAAAGCAGACCAGTTGAACCAATCATCTGTCCCACCTTAAAACGAGCCGGTGTTACCGTATTCAATAAATTTTCATAAGCAGCAATATTTCCTGCATCCTTAAAATTAATTAAATCTGTTACCCATGCCAGCCAAAGCGGATCTTGTCCAAATACTTCCGATCCCGCATTGATTCCGGTCTGAATTAGATAAGTTCCTCCGAAAGAAGTATAATTCATCGGAATGGTCAGCATATGATGCAGACCAAAAGGCAGCAGAAGCCTCTCTAACGTTCCGTAGATAAACGGTGCCAAAACCGGAGAAGAGGAAGAAGAATTGGCAATCCATACACCAAACGAATTAATTCCTGTCTGTACAATCGGCCATATCACTGCCAAAACAAGAGAAATTCCTGTAGAATAAGCAATAACAGCTAAAGGTACAAACCGTTTCCCATTAAAAAATGATAACGCATCCGGCAATTTACGGAAATTATAAAACTTATTATAGACAACACCACCTACAAATCCGGCAATAATTCCTACAAATACTCCCATATTTAAAGCCGGTGCCCCCAGTACAGAAGTAAAATAATTTTCTACCAGCATTTCCTGTCCAAAAAGAGAAGTAACCACTGCTCCAGACTCATTTAACATTCCGCTGGTCACACCAAAAGCAGCTCCTGTAATACAGTTAATCAAAATAAATGAAATAATCGCTGCAAATGCACCTCCCGCACGTTCTTTTGCCCAAGAACCGCCGATTGCAGCCGCAAATAAAATATGCAGATTGTTAATAATCGCCCATCCGATATTCTCCATTGTACTGCCGATTGTGAAAATAAAAGGAATCTCTGCCCCGCCCATCTGAATCAGTTTTCCAAGGCTAAGCATCAGTCCTGCTGCCGGCATTACCGCAATAACCGTCATCAGCACTTTTCCCAATTTCTGCAGAAAATCAAAATTAATTCCCGCCTTCTTCTCCGAACCCCCCGAAGAAGCCGTCTTAGAAGCAGAAGTCTCCTGTTTCTTTTCAGATACCGTTTGCCCTGCACTCTTTGTTTCTGTCGAAACAACATCCCTACCTGTTTCCTTTTCTTCTACAGTAGCCGCCGTTTCCTCCGTTACCAGCAATACCGCATCCTTTCCTGCCCGTACTTTACCGGAACACACATCCATCTGCTTTCCGTCCATTCCGTCACACAAAAGCACCGGAGTAATTAAATTCAAATTTTTCCCCTTGATCAATTCTAAATCCGCTTCTGCTACCAAATCTCCTACTTTTACCAGGTCCCCCTCTTTCTTATAGAGAGTAAATCCCTCTCCATTTAATCCAACCGTTTCCAGTCCGACATGTACCAGGACATCTAACCCGTCCTCCGATTGAAACCCATATGCATGATTTGTTGCAGCAATTGATGCAACAGTTCCGTTGACAGGACTATAAATCTTTCCGTCCTCCGGCAAAATGGCAGCTCCATCTCCCAATGCTTTCTCCGAAAACACTGGATCGGGCACTTCTTCCAATGCAACAATCGTTCCAGATAGTGGTGCAATAATTGAAATTTTGCCCTTTTCTTTTGTTGTGTTACTCATCATAAACCCTCCATTCCTTAATTTTGATATATAATAATAAAAAATTAATACATTGCATTGTGTTGCATAAATATTTGCACTAAAGTTTCATAAACTTTATGCAACATAACTGTACCGCATTTACTACAAAATTACAATAAAAATTTCTAACTTTTTAGTATTTTCTATATATTGCATAATTATCCCCCTACTATTTTATGAAAAATGACGAAAAGGAAACTCGTCTTACGATTGACTTTTTTCCATTTTCTTTTTATAATCTATAAATAAATCAAAAAACAATCAAGCTTACAATAAATCAGAAAATATCAAAAAAGGAGCATCTATTATGGCTGTTACAATCCGAGATGTTGCTGCATTAGCAGGCGTATCTCCCTCCACTGTATCCAGAACCTGCAAAGATCACTCTTCGATCAGCAGAGAAACAAAAGAAAAAGTCCGATTTGCGATGGCACAATTAGGATACGAACCTAATATTTCCGCCAATTCACAAACCGGACAATCTCCCCAGACAATCAGTATTATTCTTCCTCCTTCCTCCAGAGAAGTCTATGAAAATTCTTTCTACTTAGAGGCAATCCGAGGAATCAGCCAATTCTGCAACGGAAGAGAATATATCAGTACCATTGTAACGGGACAAGACGAAGAAGAAATCCTGCGTGCCATTCAAACACTAGGAAAAGATGAGCAAATGGGGGGCTATATTATCCTCTATTCCAAACAAGACGATGCCATTATTGACTACCTCTACAATGAGGGTCTGCTCTATGTCTTAATTGGCAAAGCAAAGCAGTTTGTCAACCAAACCATCTATATCGATAATGACAACCTTCTAGCAGGAAAAGAAGCCACCGAATATCTATACAGCTTAGGTCACAGACGAATTGCCTATGTCGGAAGCGAATATAATATGCTCTTTTCTGCAGAACGCAAAGCCGGTTATCAATTAGCACTCTCGGAGCATCAAATACCGATTTTCCCCGATTACTGCATCGAAGTAGAACAGCTTTCTCTGGATCAGAATCCACTCTTCCATGCCCTGCTGAAACGAGAAGATCGCCCTACTGCCGTTGTCGCAAGTGATGATATTTTAGCTGTTGCACTAAAGCGGATCTGTGTACAGTGCGGTTTGTCTGTCCCAGAGGATCTCTCTATCGTTTCCTTTAATAATTCCCTGTTTGCACGGATTACATCCCCTCAATTAACTTCTATTGATATTAATTCACACCAACTGGGAATTGAAGCAGCTTCACAGCTTATTAATCATATTGAAAACCCTAATTTACTGGCAACAAAGATTATTGTTCCACATTCTCTTATTATAAGAGGTAGCTGCCGCCAAATAGAAGTAGAAGAAACCTTTTAAAATAGAGCTGAACCAGACACCGGACGTATGAAGCAGAGAGGGTTTCTTTGCTGGGGCCGTTTGCACTAAGGCTTCCTCGCAGCGGACACATAAGGCACGAAAATACCGTGCCTAAGTGCCGGCGGGAAGCAATACCCCTGCAAAGAAACCCTCTCTGCTCCATACTGTATATTCCTAAATTCAAGTGTTCAAATTCGTCCTTCTGCATTTTCCCTATTGGGAACACAAACCAAATTTCCACGCTCTTAAAGTCATAGTAAAATGAAAGAAATTAAGTCATAAAACAAAAACGGAGAAAAGAAAATATGAAAAAGTACACATATATCACTTTAAGGCAAAAGCCACAGATAAAAGATACAGCAGCCGAATGGTTCCATTGTAAATGGGGCGTTCCCAAAGAAGCTTATCTGGAATGTATGAACGCTTATCTTAACAACGAAACGGAATATGGCTGGTATCTTTGCTTAGATGAGAAAAAAATAATAGGAGGTCTTGGTGTAATTGAAAATGACTTCCACAATAGAAAAGATCTTGTTCCTAATGTCTGTGCAGTCTATACAGAAAAAGACTACCGATGTAGGGGGATAGCCGGACACTTGCTTAATATGGTGGTAGAGGATTTGAAATCCAAGTCCATAACGCCTATCTATTTACTTACTGATCATACCAGCTTCTATGAGAAATATGGCTGGGAATTCTTATATATGGTTCAAGGAGATGGAGAACCCCATATGTCAAGAATGTATATTCACAAATAATTTCTAGCTTTCCGGTCGGAATACACAGCAGGCAGGAGAGAGGGAATCTTTGCAGGGGTATTGCTTCCCGCCGGCACTTAGGTGCTGTTCTTTAGCACCTTATGTGTCCGCTGCGAGGAAGCCTTAGTGCAAACGGCCCCAGCAAAGAATCCCTCTCTCCTGCCTGCGTCCTCCCCCCTCCTATTTATGTCCTTTCTCACACAATATCCTCCACCAAACAATCCATTACCCTTCGAAGCCCCTCCAGCCCCACTTCCACCTGGCATCCTATCTTCCCGGCACTAAAAAAAATCGTCTCAAACTCCCGCACCGTACAATGCACAACAGTAGGAAAAACTTTCTTCATCCCAATAGGAGAACACCCTCCATGCACATATCCTGTAAGCGGCAAAAGCTCCTTTGCCTTTACCATCTCAACTGACTTTTCCCCTACTGCCGCAGCCGCTTTTTTTAAATTCAATTCCTGATCCACCGGAATGACAAACACATAATTCTTTTTTGACTTTCCCACCGTAACCAGTGTCTTAAACACCCGCTTTGGATTCTGCCCCAGCAAAGCCGCTACCTCCACTCCACTAAGCGTCCCATCACCTGTATAATAATAACTTTTATAATTCACCTTTTTTTGTTCCAATACCCGCATTACATTTGTCTTTTCTCCCATATGCTTTCTCCCTTTTTCTATTACTATATTATATTTATCGTGTTACATTTTGAAGCCAACGATACGTCCGATACCGCCAAGTAGTAATCGGTATCTTAATTACTTCATCACTCAGTAAAATTATATAGACCAAAGGTACCGAAAAATCCAGAAAAAAAGCTCCGACCGCTCCAAACGCTATCGAAATTCCCCACA
The DNA here is from genome assembly GCA_910585255.1 of uncultured Lachnospiraceae bacterium. GTDB lineage: Bacteria > Bacillota > Clostridia > Lachnospirales > Lachnospiraceae > MGBC114844. The sequence goes on along the minus strand of CAJUEI010000194.1, from coordinate 1,318 downwards.
TAATGGAAACATCTAAAATCAGCCCAAATAAGGTATCTCCTCCTCCTCGAAAGATTCCGACTACCAAAGTAGTATTATAAGACTGCCCTATTACAAAATAAGACATGACTAGCATCATAACTCCAAGATAATATCGGGACTCTTCCGATAAAGTAAATGCTGTCATTACAATCGGTCGGGCAAGCAGCACAACGACAGCTCCGGCAATTCCGGTAATTATACTTAGCTTTCGAAACCGCTTTCCATATTCTTTTGCTGTTTCTAATTTTCCCTCTCCTATCGCTTTTCCAATTAAAATCGCTGTAGTAGAAGAAACTCCAAATGCTACTACTGTAGCAAGCTGCCGAACGACCTGTGCTACCGAATTTGCCGCTACAGCCGAGCTTCCCATATGTCCTAATATTGCTGCAATAGTAGAAACTCCTGCTCCCCACATCAGTTCATTAAAAATAACTGGTATGGAATACTTGACAAAATCTCGAAATAACAGAGAATCCCTTCGAAATAAAAAGGAAAAACGAAATGCCAATACCTCGTTTTTTTTCCAATTATAAAAAATTACTACTACAAGTTCTGCTATTCGAGCCAACAGTGTTCCTATTGCTGCACCTGCAACTCCCATTTTAGGAAAAGAACCCAGTCCAAATATAAAAAAACTGTTTCCAACAATGTTCGTTATCATAGAGATTAGATAAGTAACAGTTGCAATTGCTACCCGTTCCATTCCACGCATGGTATTTAAATAGACCATGGTAATGGCAGAGACTGTATAAGAAAGTGCAACAATTCGAAGGTAACGTACTCCCTGTAAGATCACTTCTGCATCATCTGTAAAAATCATCATGATTCTTTTAGGCATACATTCGGTTATAACAGCAAAAAAAATTCCGACAAGTGCAGCAGTTTTCATTGCCATTCCAAATACAGCAGCAATCGAATCTTTATCCCCTTTTCCCCAATACTGAGCAATTAAAACCGAAGCCCCGGAAGTCAGCCCAAATAAAATCAGGCTCATAATAAACTGAACCTGACTTCCTAAAGACGCTCCAGAAAGTACTTTTTCCCCGACTCGTCCAAGCATAATGACATCTACGGAAGAAATTCCGACATTAATCAGATTTTGAAGTGCCATAGGAATAAGAAGGGTCAGCACTGCCCGATAAAATTGTTTCTTTTCCGTCTGTTCTGTCATGTTTTTCTGTTTCCTTTCTAATACTTTTTACATTTCATAAATTAGATTTTAATCAAATCGGATATTCGCAGTCCGCTTTGCTACTTGCTCATAACCTCATCAAGGAAGTCCCAACCCACCGCTTTC
>CAJUEI010000193.1 GCA_910585255.1 uncultured Lachnospiraceae bacterium | reverse complement strand
GAGGCGAATTGCGTGCCGGTCCGACCGGCTGGATGCACATATATCCAGAGGCATTAGACTTTCTTACTTTCCAAAGAGCGGAACAGCAAAAAGAAATCCCTTCCAAACTCTAGCGTCCCCTCCCCACCAGTACTTCCTCCCCACCAGTATTCCCTCCCCACCAGTACTTCCTCTCCACCAGTATTCTTTCTCCACCAGTATCCCCTCCCTACCAGTACTTCCTCCCCACCAATATCCCCTCCCCACCAACAAATTCCACCCCACTTATTATAAAACCCACTCCCAAAGCCGATATACATAACAACAAAGAAATAAAAACTCACTATAAAAATCTAAGGAGGAAATTCATATGTTATCACCGGAAATAATTGAAAACCACGCACAAGCCAATGCAGTAAACGAAACACTCAACCAACAAAAAAAGACCAATTCCTATGGAAAAACAATAGGCAAACCCGAACTCAGCGAAAAAGCATCCGAATACTACAAAAAACTAAAGAAAAAATTCTCCAATATGGACTTTATTCTAGTCAGCAACGACATGAAAGAAACCGCAAAATCCCAAGCTGCCAGCTATGCCAATCCCAATAAAATGGTCGTTTTAATTGACGAAGAAAAACTAGAACGAATGGCAACCGATGAAAATTACCGCAAACAATATGAAGGCATTATCAGCAGTGCAGGAACCAAACTCCCAGAACTAAAATCCGCCCTAGGCAGCAGCAGCAACGTAAAAGGCTTCGGTATGCAGGTAAACAGCAACGGAACCGCATCTTTCTTTGCCGTTGTAGACAAATCTCTTGCTGCTCAGAAAAAACGAATCGAAAAAAATGCTCAGAAAAAAGCCGAACAAAAGAAACTCCATGCAAAAAAAGAAGCTAAAAAAGCGGAAGAAGAAACCCGAGAGAAAAAACGGCTTGAACATACCGAAGAACAAGAAGATCTCGTAACCGTTACAGCCTCCTCGATTGAAGAACTCATTCAAAAGATAGAAGCCGTCACCTATTCTTCTAAAAGTGATTTTGTCCAAACCGAAGAAGAAAAAGCAAGAGGTCAGCATATCGATTTAAAATGGTAAAAAAATATCCGTTGAGTGAAACTCCCTCAACGGATATTTTCCCTTTCTACCTACCGGCACCCGCAAGTACACTGAAAGCTGGCACATCGAGTTTCATCACAGCAAGTAGCATTTGTTCCCGCAATCCCAATATGCTCTGCATGGCACTCATTATCACTGTTAAACCGACAGTGATGTGCTTCACAATCTACCTGAAGCTTCGTATCTGGTGATTCATACTGATTCCGATAAGAATCCTCTTCTCTTTCATAATAACTAGCACAGCAGGTTGCATTAGAATCCTTTGCTTCCATTCCCTCAATTAAAATATTGCCTTTGCAGCACCGTTCATTTGCATTATGAATACAAGTAGTAACATTACAATCTAATACTGGCATCTCAAGTTCCTCCTTATCAAGCATCCTAAACTACTTCATAAGATAGTATACCCATTACCTTTTTCTATATTCATTAATATCCATTATAATTTCTTTTATCCCATCTGTAAGAGGCAAAAACACGCCCGCATGAAATAGTTCAATTAAAATCACGCCCGCTGGAACAGCCAAAATCATTCCGGCAATCCCTTTTATCTTAAATCCAACATACATAAAAAACAACGTAGCAAGCGGATCTAATCCCATGCTGTCTCCTACAATCTTAGGCTGAATAACCTGCCGTACTACTTGACTGACCAGATAAATAATCACCAATCCAATCGCTGTACCATAATCACCTGCCAAAAACAACACAACTGCCCATGGAATCAATGCCGTTCCTGTTCCAAAGAAAGGAAGAAAATCCAAAAATGCAATTAAAAAGGCAAATAAAATAGCATACCGCACCCGTAAAAACAAAAATCCCACAAATAAAATCAATGCCACAATCCCCATAATCTTAAACTGTGCTGCAAAATATCCGCCGATTAATTTTTTAATCTGTGCATAAATACGATCACAATGCTGCATAACCGATTTTGGCATAACCTGCCGCACAAATCCCATAATTCTTTCCCGATCTGCAATAAAAAAATAAGCTGACAGCATTGTCACTACAAACATCACAAACGCATTAGGAATATTTCTTGCCACACTCCCCGCTGCCTCTACCGTTGGAGCACCAATCGCAGCCACCACCTCTGACAGATAATTACTTAATGTATTGCCCCAATTACTTAAACTCATTCGAATCTCAATTGGAAGCAGTTCAAACAAACGTTCAAATTTCTCTCCAATATCGATAAACTGAGCCTGCATATTGGCATACATATCCGGCAGTTCCGTAATAAATCCAAAGATCTCCATTACCGTTCGAACAATCAAAAAATAACTCCCTGTCACAATCAAAGCAATCGTTGCAATAATAATCACAATCGAACTATGCTTTCTTACAATCTTCAATTTCCTTTCCAAAAACCGCACCAGCGGATTGGCTATCATTGAAATCAAAAAACCGATAAAAAACGGCATAAAAAAGGAAATAAATTTTGGTCCCACTAAGCAGACAATCAGAATTCCGCCCAGTGTAATTCCCATATTCAACAATATTTTTCCATACTTTGTTCTTTTGCTTTCCATACTATTATCCTACCTATCTTCTTGATCCTATTTTTCTTTTCATTTCCCCCCAGAACCAGAAACAAAAATAAAAATTTTAATCCTGTGAACCTAAACCACCTAAAAACCAGGCAAGGTAAGCACCTGCCAACATTAAAACAATCCCGATTATCACTCCCGGTATAGAAAAAGAAAGACTTCCTGCCTTATACTGATTAATAAAAATTGCAAACGGTGATGCCGCAACCAGCCCAAGAATCGCACTATAAGTCAATGCACGATAGTGTGCAAACAGCCACTCAATCAATTTTGCAATTACCGCAATTCCCACTATCACACCGATTCCAAACGGCATCAGCACGGCAAATCCATGTCCAATCCCCGCCATATCCAAAGCTTTAACAGAATCTAAAAATCCAGTAATCTCACTGATAATACTGTTATAATACCCCAAAATTAATAAAACCATCGAACCGCTGACACCAGGCACTACCATAGTTGCAGAAGCAATCATACCAATAAAAAATAAAATCACTACTGTTCCTATACCGACTGTATGAAGATCTGCCTCCGTTCCGGTTCCCATTAAAGGAAGTGCAACCGCTAAAGCAAATAAAAGCAAAAAAGCAATTCCATGCCCAATTCCTGCTTTCCTATGTGTCCTTCTTAAATCCAGCTGCAATGCATCCAGCATCATTGGAATTCCGCCAATAATCAAACCAATAAAAGCCATTGCCGTAGGAAAGGGATATTTCTCAAATAAAAACTCGATAGCATAGGCAAACCCAACAATCCCAATTCCCATGCCGATAAAAAGCTGTAAGAGAAATACCATACTTTCCTTAAAATGCCGAATAATTCCTGTAACAGAAGAAATAATCTTATCATAGATACCAAGTGACACTGCCATTGTTCCGCCGCTTACTCCAGGAATTACATTTGCAACCCCAATTAAAATGCCACGGATTATATTCATTATTATTTTCATATATAAACCTTTCTCTATTGTATCATACTTTTTTTATTCTCTTTCTATTAGGATAACTGATTTTACTTTAAATATTCTTTTAATACAGCAATGAAACGATCCATTTCTAAATCCGTTCCTATTGAAATCCGCAGATAATTCTGAATCCGAGGATTACCGGAAAAATAACGTACATAGATATCATTTGCCTTTAAATATTCAAAAATATCACTTGCCGCATAACTATTATGAGAAGCAAAGATAAAATTTGTTTTTGAATCCAAAAAAGAAAACCCTAACTCTTTTAATGCAGGCTTTATCCTCTCTCTGGTTGCAATAATCTTCTCTTTTGTCCTATCAAAATAAGAAACATCCTCCAAAGCCGCCACTCCAATCTGAATAGAAGGCTGATTCATGGTATAAGAATTAAAAGAATATTTTACATCCTGCATCGCCTGAATCAATGTCCGATTCCCCATCGCATACCCGATTCGAATTCCTGCTAACGAACGGGACTTTGAAAATGTCTGCACCACTAACAGATTCTCATATTTTTTCAGCAAAGGCAACGCCGATATACCGCCAAAGTCAATATAAGCCTCATCTACAATAACCACTACATCCTGATTTTGTTCTAAAATCTTCTCAATAAAATCCAGATCCATTGCAATTCCCGTTGGTGCATTGGGATTAGGAAAAATCACTCCGCCGTTTTCCTTCTTATAATCCTCTGCCTGAATCTGAAACTTTTGATCTAACGGCTGTACCTGATAGGGAATCCGAAATACCTGTGCCCATACATCATAAAAAGAATACGTAATATCTGGAAATAAAATCGGTTTCTTGGAATTAAAAAAAGTCAAAAATGCCATAGCAAGGACATCATCCGATCCCACTCCGACAAATACCTGATCCTCCTCTAACTGATATCTGTCCGCAATCGCCTTTACCAAGTCTCCCACCGTTGGATCGGGATAAAGCCGAAACTTAGCATAATCCATCTGCTTTATTACTTCTTCCACTCCAGGAGCAGGCGGATAGGGATTTTCATTTGTATTTAATTTAATTATTTTTTCTTTCTTCGGCTGTTCACCCGGAACATAGGGAACGACTCTTCGAATATTTTCTTCCCATGCTTTCATCTTCTTATACTTTCCTCCAAACTTCTTATTTTCTTTATCCTACAATCAAATCTTCCAAAGCCCGCTTCGGCACATAATGGATCTGTTTAGAATCCCTATAATAACGGGTATCCCCACTCTTCGGAAGTTCCGTCAATACAACTGTCTCTTTAGGTTTTCCCAATGCCAGCACCAATTCAATTGTAAACTGCTCAAGATTAATTCCTAATGCCTGTGCCAACTCCTCCCGCCTTACATTTCCTAAAATACAGCCTCCTAGCCCCTGCTCCACTGCTCCAAGCATAATCGTCTGAGCCACAATACCGTCATCTATCTGTTTGTTTTTTCCCAAACTCTGATCGCATAAAATCACAATATAAGCACTGGGACGTTCTCCCTCCTCTGGTCCATCCCAGTCAGGAAGTGCCCCTGCCCAGCGAAGCGTGCGAAATACCTGTGCATTTTCTTCTGGTGTATAAACCAAACGATATTTTAAAGCCTGCACATTTGCACCAGACGGTGTAATTCTTGCCAGTGCAATCAATTCCTTTAATGTTTCAGCCGAAATCGCCTCTTCATAAAATCTTCGGTAAGAACGATTTTTTGCTACTAAATCTTTTAACAATCTCTTTGCCTCCTTTGTGCGTATTTCTTACAGTGTAGCATAACTGGGATTTTTTTCAAGAGGCAGATTATTTTTTACAAAATTTCCATCTTCTGTTGATTTCTTAATGTACAAGTTTCTTAAAATTGTGTATACTAAAATAAAACTTTCCATTTCCATAAAAAAATATTAGAAAAAGGAGGTCTACCCATGAAAAAATTAGGTACAATCGTATTGGGAAATCTAATCTACAGTTCTGCTGTTGCCTTTTTTATCCTTCCAAACGGATTGATAACCGGGGGCACAACAGGACTTGCACTTTTTACAAACTATCTGTTTTCCGTTCCGATTGCTGCTTTTATTGCCGTTTTTAATATTAGTATGTTTTTTCTAGGATTATGGATACTGGGAAAAAATTTTGCACTTACTACTCTGCTCAGTACCTTTTGTTATCCATTCTTTCTAGCTGTCTTTCAAAAAATTCAACTGCAAATCGGACTGCTGACAACCGATCCTCTATTGGCAACAATCTTTGCCGGTCTTTTGGTCGGATCCGGAATTGGTCTTGTTATTCGTGCTGGTGCTTCTACTGGAGGAATGGATATTCCCCCTCTTATTCTGCAGAAAAAGACTGGTCTTTCCGTATCCATTAGTTTATATCTATTTGACAGTATGATTCTTATTCTGCAGATGTTCTTTTCTAACCGGGAGCAAATTTTATATGGTATCCTTTTAGTCTGTATCTATACTTTCTTTTTAGAAAAACTGCTAGTCTATGGAAAACGCCAGATGCAGGTTAAAATTATCAGTTCTGAATATGAAACGATTAACAGTGCCATTCAAAATAAACTAGACAGAGGAACTACCCTTTTACCGGCAAAAGGAGGCTATTCCAATCAAAATATCTATATGATTATGACTATTTTATCCCAGCGGGAGCTGTTCCATTTAAATGAATTAGTTCTATCTATCGATCCCGATGCTTTCTTAATTGTAAATCAGGTAAATGAAGTACATGGAAAGGGCTTTACACAGAGTAAAGAATATCACAACCCAGAAGATTTTTTATAAATAAGGAGGAATGATTATGTATAAAAAGGCATTTTCAAAAGACGGCTATATTATTGATCAATCTGTCTTAACCGACCTTCCGTTTGGAAAATATCCATCCTCACAGAATGGCTGCGGATGGATAGCAGTTTATAATTATCTAAAACTGCAAAAAAAACCGGCAGAGATAGAAAAAATAAAAAACCAGCTTTCCCATACGCTGTTTTTAGGAGGAAAAGCTGGAATGTCCGTTGTTCTTTTATATTTATATCTGCGGATTTTCTGCCGCTGTAATGTAAAATTTCGAATTCATCTGCCGGTTACTGCTGCTAAATTGTATATACCGTCTGGTATTTTAATGTATCATACTGGAAATTCTTTTCACTTTATTGCAATAAAATATCAGTCTAAGGGGCAATATCGATTTTTTAATGCTGTCTATGGCAGAGAAGAAGATATTCGGACAATACGGGATTTTTTAAAAGAACATTGTAATTTTCCTTTTTTGATTGGTATTTATTGAGGGGAGGACGCCGGAGTGAGGACGCCAGTTGTCCACGCTGTTCCGCTCTACGGAAAGCAAGAAGCTCTAAGAGACTGTCTAATATCTTTTCATTTTCTTCCCAATGTGTTATAA
>CAJUEI010000192.1 GCA_910585255.1 uncultured Lachnospiraceae bacterium | reverse complement strand
CCGCTTTCGCCTTGGCGGCTTAGAAGCGGGGGACTTCCTTGATGAGGTTAAATTAACAAACAACATTCTATCACAACTTCTCTCCATTTTCCACCCCTAATCTTTAAAATATATCCTGCCTGATCTTTAATCCTTTACCGGCAGGAAAAACCAGCCAGAGCGGGGAAGCAAATCCTTCCTGCTGTGACTTCGGAAGAAAGTTAGAACGTCTTATGCCTCTGTCAAAACCTAGGATTTTTGCCATCTTCTGATGGCAAAAAAGGGGTGTGTTTAGCCCGCTGCACGGGCGAATTGCACCCCGGTCCGTCCGGCTAAATCTCCCTATCGCCAGAGGCATTAGACTTTCTTACTTTCTAGAGAGCGGAACAGCAGGAAGGATTTGCTTCCCCACTCTAGCGTCCCCTCTCTAGTACCCTCCACTCACTCCAGCATCCCCTCTCCCAATCCACTATTCCCTTTCTCCTTCTTCCCTCCCCACAACATAATACCCCAACTTAATCTCCTTCAAATCCGTCTCCCCCCGGTTCAGCATCTCCAAAAGCATCTGCACCGCCATCTCCCCACTCTTCTCATAAGAATAATGCACGGTCACAAGAGGAGGTTCCGTCACCCGAGCCATCTCCGAATCCCCCTGTCCAACCACCCAAACCTGCTTTGGAACCAACACTCCATGTTCCCTCAGATACTGCATAGCCCCCGCTGCCATACTATCCGTTGCACAGACAATCCCATCCAATTCCCCGCACTTTTGCATCAATTCCCCCGCCTTTTCATACCCAGAAGCCACCGTAAAAGAAGCAATTACAAAATTCTCAGCCAATCTCTCCAACCCCGCACTGCAAACCGCTTCCTGAAACCCCCGGTACCGCTCTGCCCCCACAGCCTTATCCTGCAAAATTGCCCCGATATACCCCAACTGCTTCCGTCCTCTCTCCAAAAGGAATCTTGTCAGCTCATAAGAAGCATGATAATCATCATGATAGATACAGCAAGCCCCGCTTAACCTCTGCCCAACAATCACCACCGGAACCATAAACTCTTTTAAAACCCTCCTATGCTCCGCTGTCAGCACAGTAGCAACCAAAATCACTCCGTCCACCTGCTTCTCACTAAACGTCACAAGATACTCCAATTCCTTTTTCGGATCATTCTGCGTAACCGCCAAAAGCATCTGATATCCATTTTCATTCAACACAGAAAGGATTCCTTCTACCACCCTTCCAATCGAAGCAGACGCCACTTTCGGCACAATCACTCCCACCATTTTTGTCTTTTTTGTCCGCAGCGTCTGTGCCTGAACCGAAGGACGATATCCGGTTTCCTCCACTACCTTTCGAATCGCTTCCCTCTTCTCCTCCGAGATATACCCCTGATTAAAATAGCGGGAAACAGCAGCACTAGAAACACCGGCCAGCTTTGCAATTTCCGATATATTCATCCAAAACTCTCCTACTTATTATCAGCACCACATCCAAATCCTATTTCTTCTTTAAATAATAAAACCCATAAGCAGGCACATCCACCCCGGAAGCCTTTTTCTCTTCTCCCGAAATCAAATCGACATAAACCCCGTCCGTCTCGTCAATCCATGCCGTCTTATCCATTTCACTAAAGTTAAAAATACCAATCACTTTCTCTCCGTCAAAATACCGCCCGATACAAAGCACAGAATGATCCCAAGTCTCAATCGTCCAAGTATCTGCATAGGATACAAATACCTTCTCTCTCTTCCGAATCTCCTCTAACTGCTTCAAACCAGCAAATAATTTCCCCTCCACCGTCTCTAAATCCAAGCTATTTTCGGCAAGTGTCCAATTCATCGCTCCCCGATGAAGATAACGGGAATCCGCTGCCTTATTCGGATTTTCTTTATACGCATAATCATTGACCTGTCCTATCTCATCTCCGCTGTACAGCACAGGAATCCCAGACTGCATAAACATATAGGCATGCAGCATAATATCCAGACGAATTGCCTTTTCCATCGCCTCTGAATTCTGTTCAAATCCCGCTTTCTCTATTCCGCACATAGAAGCCGTTGTTCCACAGAAGCGGGCATCTCCCGTTATCGGGTCAGCATTATAAAGCTCTCCCCGGCTATTGCTCTCTCCAGCATACCCCTGGAAATAATCATTCAAATATTTTTTATGAGACCGTTCTTCCATTCCTTCCTGTTTTAATGTTGGATAATCCAGTCCCCATCCAATATCATCATGACAGCGAAGATAATTCAAAAATACATACTCTTTCGGCAAAGCATTTACAATATCTAACTGTTTCTTTAATAACCGTACATTTCTGGTTGCCACAGTATGCCAAGTGGTTGCCATCGTTGTTACATTATAGAGCATATGACATTCCGGCTTCTCTACCGTTCCAAAATAAGGTACCACTTTCTCCGGCTCCATCACCACTTCCCCAAGCAGCAGTACACTTGGACATACAATTTCACTGATAATCCGCATCATTCTTACAATAGTATGAACCTGAGGAAGATTCCGGCAGGAAGTATTTAACTCTTTCCAAATATAAGGAACCGCATCGATTCGAATAATATCAATTCCCCGATTTGCCAAATAGAGGAAATTATAAAGCATTTCATTAAACACTCTAGGATTCTTATAGTTTAAATCCCACTGATAAGGATAAAACGTAGTCATAACAAAATGTTTGGCATCTTCAAGCCAAGTAAAATTCCCAGGAGCCGTTGTAGGAAATACCTGAGGCACCGTCTTTTCATAGAGAGAAGGCATATAAGAATTATCATAAAAGAAATAGCGGCTCATATATTCTCCTTCGCCTCTTCGTGCCCTCTTTGCCCACTCATGATCCTCTGAAGTATGATTCATTACAAAATCCATGCATACATTAATTCCCTTTTTATGACAGGCTGCGGTCAGACTCTCCAAATCCTCCATTGTTCCCAGATTTTCCTGCACTTTCCGAAAATTTGCTACCGCATATCCCCCATCTGAACGTCCCTCCGGTGTCTCAAGAAACGGCATCAGATGAATATAATTGACATTACACCGTTCAATATAATCTAATTTTTCCTCTACTCCTTTCATATTTCCGGCGAAATTATCAATATAAAACATCATCCCCAACAAATCATTCTGCTTATACCAATCCGAGGAAGCCTCCCGTTCTCGATCCAAATCTTTTAATTCCTGATTTCTCTCTCTATAAAACTGTTTCATATTATCACACAGTTCTGCAAACATCGAACCATTTTGATACAGTTCCATATAAAGCCAGCGGAGCTCGTCATGATATTTCTCAAACCGCTTTTGATAGATTTCTTCAGTAAAAGGATTTTCCGATACCGCTTCTGATACATTCTCTTCTTCCTGCTTTTGTTCTTCCTTCTGATCCTCTTTTAGATTTTCTTGTTCCAAATCTTCTTTCTGCTCCCAATCACTCTGATTCTTATTATCTTCCTGTTCCATATCTTCCCCATTCCCTCTTTTTATCTTTTCCTCTTCTATCCTATTCTCTATTCTTTTTATCACTTCTTTTTCTGCCTGCTTCTTATCACTCTTCTTTTTCTTTGTATGATCCTTTTGCTTTGCTGCCTTTCCCTTTCCCATCTTTATCCTCTCGCTTTCTAAAATTTTACTTTTATTTTCGAAAAAATATCTTCGATCCGCAAAACCCTAACGATTCCTTTTCTGAAACTTCAGACTGATTTTCAAACCTAAAAACCAACAGACTGTACACTTACTCTTTAAAAACACAGCAAAAAGCAAATCAGATACCTATTACTTCTCCGCCACAAAAAGCTTCTCTCTCTGCTCTGTCTTTCCGCTTTTTACTACCTGAAAAGCAGAATAATCGTCCCGATTTGTTAAAAGCACGGCTGTTGTACTGCTATACCCGGCTGCTTTTATCTTATCGATATCAAATCGTATCAGTTTCTGCCCGCATTTTACGGTTTCTCCTTCCCGAACCAACAGCTCAAATCCCTCTCCATTCATTTTTACAGTATCGATTCCAACATGAATCAAAACTTCCATCTCACCAGGTCCGGTTATTCCAACTGCATGACGAGTCTCTGCAACAGAAGAAATTTCCCCATCAAACGGTGCTACTACCTCACCGATCTCCGGCTCAATTCCAACTCCATCTCCAAGCACACCAGAAGCAAATGTTTCATCTGGTATCGCTTCTCTGTCAATTACCTTTCCCTTTACAGGGGCAAATAAAACCAACTCTTTTGCTTCGGTCTGTTCCTGTACAGAACGTTCGGTCTGTTCTGCCTGATTTATTTCTGTTTTTTTCTTGTCATCCTCTGTCTCTTCTTTCCATACTACCCAAGTAAGAGCAAAAGAAATAACAAAAGAAACAATCAAAACAATCGCATACTGCCAGGTATAATCCAATGTAATTAAAAATCCCGGTATTCCAGTCACTCCATAAGAAGTCGCACCAATCCGAAAGATAGAACCCAATAAAGCCCCTGCTGCTCCTCCTGCCATACCACACAGAAGCGGCTTTGTAAACCTTAAATTTACTCCAAAGATAGCAGGTTCCGTAATTCCCAATGCTGCAGATAAAGAAGACGGAATCGCTACCGATTTTGTCTTTAATTTTTTAGATTTTAACCCAACAGCCAGGCAAGCCGCACCTTGTGCAAAATTAGCAGCCGAAGCAATCGGCATCCAGATATTTAATCCGCCTGCTGCAGACAACATCCCTGCTTCAATCACATTGTACATATGATGAATTCCACATACCACCGTAAACGGATACAAGGCACCCATAATCATTGCTCCAACTCCATGTCCAACAGTAATAATCCATCCGGCAAAATCCAATACATAGCTTTCTGCTGTAGAAAATATAGGTCCAATCAATCCTAATGTTAAAAATGCTGTCAATAATACGGTACTTAACGGTGTAACAAATAAATCGATCATCTCTGGTATATGTTTATGCATCCACTTCTCAATTTTGCACATCAACCAGACAGCAATTACAACCGGAATAACATGTCCTTGATAGCCCACCTGCCGAATCGGCAAACCAAACAGATGCCATACCGGAATATCAGCTGCATCCATCGAACCAACCGACCAGGCATTGATCAGATTCGGATGAATCATAATCATACCAATTACTGCCCCAAGAAAGATATTTCCGCCAAATACCCGTGTTGCCGAAACCGCAATTAATATCGGAAGAAATGTAAATGCCGTATTTGCCATTAAATCTAAAATCCCATACCAATCGCTTCCTGCAAAAGCTGGTATTGCCTTTCCAAGTGCCTCTACCAGTCCCATCATTAACCCGGAAGCAACAATTGCCGGAAGAATCGGAACAAATACATCCCCTAATGCTTTAATCATTCGCTTTATCAACGGCTGCTGTGCGGCTGCCGCTGCCTTTACCTCTTCTTTTGTTGCAGCCGTCATTTGACTAACCTTTAAAAACTCCTCATAGACCTTATTTACCGTACCGGTTCCGATAATAAGCTGAAGCTGTCCATTATTGCTGAAAACACCTTTTACCCCGTCAATGTTTTCTAATTTTTTCATATCAATCTTACTGTTATCTACTGTAACAAGCCGAAGCCTAGTTGCACAATGTGCTGCACTTACCAGATTGCTTCTTCCGCCCAAAGTTTCATAAATTTCTTTTGCACACTTTGCATAATCCATATCCATACTCCTTTTATGTATTATTCTGAAATCGATTACGCTAGGTGCTATAACTACTATAGCACCTCTCTTTTTATCTGTAAATTGACATAAATTCCAAATATAAAAGACTGTTTTTGTATATAATTGTAATCGTTTTCATATAAATTTTTTCTATTTTTTATGAATTTTTAGTCTCTTTTCCGACTTTTCCTTCTTTATTTTTTCTTACTTTTATATTATATGATGTTTTAAAAATGCATATCGAATTCCGCCTTCCTGTACAGAAGGACAGATATCATCTGCCAAGTTTTTTAATTCCTCACTTCCATTCCTCATACAAATGCTAAGTCCTGCTGTTTCCAACATCTCCTTATCATTCATACTATCTCCAATTGCTACTGAATGATAAAGAGGAATCTTTAAATAATCGCAAACCCGCTCTACTGCCTTCCCTTTATGGAACTTTTTATTGACAATCTCTCCATTAACAAATCCATGTTTATATTCGTCCTGAATACAAAATGTAAAATCTGATTGTAATTGTTCTCTTGATTCTGCAATCTGCTCCCATGACGGACTCATAATTACAATTTTATATATTGGCTGTCCCCGATATTCTTTCATTGGAAGAATATTTAAGGATTGTTCAATCTGTTCTCTCCAACGCAATAGTTCACTATTACTTCCTTCTGTCGCATGTTCCCGCAAGAATTCTTTAAATCCTTCATCTGTATAGGAACCGTCTTTACACTCTATTGTTCGAAAGATACCATTCTCCTCTAAAACAGTCATTGCCTTTTGCTTCTGCTCTTCTGTCATAGGGCAGTTATAAATAACTTCTTCCTGACAAATGATATATCCCCCGGAACTTGCTACTACTCCATCAAAACCATACTTTAAAAGCGGCTGCAGCATATCATAATTTCTTCCTGTACAGAGAAATACAAAATTTCCTTTTTTCCTAGCCTGGCAAATGGCTGTTACAGCTGATTCTGGTGGTTCATTACTTCCTGGTTCTGTCAACGTCCCATCAATATCCAAAAAAATAACTTTTCGATCCATCTTTGTCCTCCTTACCTGAATTTTTTATCCCTCATTCTACTTCTACTTTTACTTTTTTAATGTTATTTTTACCTTTGCTCTTGCTCTTGCTTTTGTTTTGATCTGTTTTTATTTTATCTTTCTAAATAAAATATATTTATTATCGCCTTTTATGAAATCGATTTCATTTATAATATAAGAATAACGGATCTTATTATTTTTGTAAATAGTAATCTTTCATAATTTTCCGTTATTATTTTTGTGAATTATTATGAAATCGATTTCATACAGAATTTTCTTATGACAGTTATAACAGATTTCCTGCAGTAGACTCTATCCCTATCGAACGCCAGAGTTAGGAAGTGCTATCTTTATGCAGTTCCGCTCTCCAGAAAGTAAGAAAGTCTAATGCCTCTGAATATAAGAATATCCAACCGGACGGACCGGGGTGCAATTCGCCCGTACAGCGGGCTAAACACAC
>CAJUEI010000191.1 GCA_910585255.1 uncultured Lachnospiraceae bacterium | reverse complement strand
AGCTGTTTCATCCTGCCTGTAGAATTGATAGTTTTCTTGTTTTTTGGAAGGAAGATTTTATGTTTGAGAGATAAGTAATTACAGAAGAGTTATTCGATATGGGAGTTTTAAGAAAGCCACAATAAAAGAATTCTTAAGAGATAGGTAAATGTGGAAGAATTATCCTATTATAAGAGGGGGATTTTATTATAAAAGAGTTATTTTATTTAGCGGAAAAGAATGCGAAGATTTTGTACAAAAAAAGTAAAAGATTTTGTGTCTTTATTGTTCTATTTAAGAGGTGAAACAGCAGAGGGAAATAACCATCTGATAAGAAGTGTAAAATATAAAATCTTTTATAGGTTATTTAAAAGATGGAAGAATAGAGAGAAACAATTGTAAGTAAATGGAGAGAAGAAACAGCCAGAGTGTGCGATTGCCGTGCTGTGACTTCGGAAGAAAGTTAGAAGTTCTTAAACTTCTGTCGATTCATTAGGATTTTTGCCATTCTCGAATGGCAAAAAAGGGGTGTGTTTAGCCCGCTGTACGGGCGAATTGCACCCCGTTCCGTCCGGTGATATATACTTAAATTCAGAAGTTTTAGAACTTCTACCTTTCTGGAGAGCGGAACAGCACGGCAATCGCACACTCTGGCGTCCTCTCTGGAAATGGTTTTATTTTTATTGGTAAAATTCGAAAATAAATTTACCGTATCATGTTAGTTGACAGAGTAGGATTTCCGTGGTAAGATGCAAAAAGAATGTCGAGGCAGGGAGATTCGGAAAGGAGAAAACAGAAAGGGATACCTAGCGCCATGTGCCGTATCATACGGATAACGAGGAGGAGAGAAAATCGAAATTTCGGCGGATGCTCTCCCGTATACTTTGGATACGTAATATTCTGTAGAAAAACCGGAGTAATTCGGCAACAAAGAACAGAATAACCAAAGATGACTGCCAAACATATTATAAAATAGGAACAATCTGTGCTGTAAAAGAATAAAACAGCTTTATTTAGGTTATGTAAAAAATAGAAAAAGCATAGAGAAAAAAGAAAAGAAAGGATTTTAATATGTGTGGTATCATAGGATATAGTGGAAATTTAGAAGCAGAACAAGTATTAATCAGTGGATTGGAGCAGTTAGAATATCGGGGTTATGACAGTGCAGGGATTGCACGAATGACAAGAGACGCAGTGGAAATTACAAAGACTACAGGAAATGTCAGTGCGTTAAAAAGAAAATTAGAAGAAAAGGCGACACTTACAAGTCACTGCGGAATTGGACACACCAGATGGGCAACGCATGGCGGAGTTACAGAAGAAAATGCCCATCCGCATCGGTTTGGAAAGATTACGCTGATTCATAATGGAATTATTGAAAATTATAAAAAGATTCGGGAAGATTACGGAAAAGGAACCCGTTTTTGTTCTCAAACGGATACAGAGATTGCAGCTATGCTGATGGATACTTTTTATGACGGAAATCCAGAAGAAGCTATTTGGAAGACAACCGCAAAGTTAGAGGGTTCTTATGCGTTTTGTGTTTTATTTGAGGATATTCCCAATGTGGTTTATTGTATTCGTAAAGTAAGTCCTTTGGTAGCGGCTTATGCGAAGGAAGGGGCTTTTGTAGCATCGGATGTAACCGCTTTGATTGCTTATACACAGGACTATTTTGTAGTGCCGGAGGATACGATTTTAGTTTTGACGGATGAAAAGGCAGAGCTTCACAATCAGAAAGGAAATGTGGTAAAGCCAGAAATGCTGCATGTAAAGTGGGATTTTGCTTCTGCTCAGAAAAATGGATATCCTCACTATATGCTGAAGGAGATTTATGAGCAGCCGGAAGCACTTCAGCGGACGATAGCACCACGAATGAAAGAAAATATTCCAGATTTTGAAGACGATCAGATTCCAGATTCTATATTTGAGTCGATACAGCAGGTAAAGATTGTGGCTTGCGGAACGGCAATGCATGCGGGGCTGATAGGAAAGGTATTGATAGAAAAGCGGGTGCGGATTCCGGTGGGAGTGGAAATTGCTTCGGAGTTTCGCTATGCAGATCCAATTATTGATCAAAAGACCTTGGTTATTGTGATTTCACAGTCGGGTGAAACGATTGATACACTTGCCAGTCTGCGGCTGGCAAAAGAGTTAGGAGCCGTGACTATTGGAATTGTAAATGTAAAGGGATCGACAATCGCCAGAGAGAGTGATTATGTATTTTATACCCATGCAGGTCCAGAGATTGCGGTTGCCAGTACAAAGGCATATACGGTGCAGATAGCGGCACTTTGTCTGCTTACCATGCGGCTTGCTTTGATAAAAAAGACGCTTGGAAGAGGAGAGATTACCAGAGATTTTGCTCTGCTTAAAGAGAGTATTGAGTGTGTGAAACATGCCCTTTTGCTGGAACCGGAGATTCAAAAGATGACAGCATGTTTAACGGAGGCTTCAGATTTATTTTTTATTGGGCGTGGAATTGACTATGCACTTTCTTGCGAAGGCTCGATTAAGTTAAAGGAGATCTCTTATATTCATTCGGAGGCTTATGCGGCGGGAGAATTAAAGCATGGAACGATTTCGCTTATTACAGAAGGGGTTCCGGTTATTGCAATTGCAACACAGGAGAGTGTATTTTCTAAGATGGTTTCGAATATTCGGGAAGTAAAGGCAAGAGGGGCAAAGGTCATTTTAATTACAAAGGAGAGTATGCAGGTGGAGGAGAGTATTTTTGATTATCACTTTACCATACCAGAGATTGCAGATGATTATACACCGATTCCGGCGGCTGTAATTTTGCAGTTGATTGCGTATCATACTTCGGTCAGACGGGGACTAAATGTGGATCAGCCTCGAAATTTGGCAAAGTCGGTTACGGTGGAATAAAAAATTGCAGGATTGCAGGTGAAAGAGCAATCCTGCTGTTCTTTTTAGGGAAGTTTTTGAAAGGAGGAATTTTTTTGAGAGTGATACTAGCGAGTGGTTCTCCTAGAAGGAAAGAATTGCTGACACAGATGGGAGTGAAGTTTTCCTGTATGCCGAGTCAGAAAGAGGAGAAACTGCTTTTTTCTTCACCGGCTGAAGCGGTAAAGCAGCTTGCTGTTCAGAAGGCGGAGGATATTTTGCAGAGGACAGAGGGAGAGGTTTTGGTGATT
Source organism: uncultured Lachnospiraceae bacterium (assembly GCA_910585255.1). GTDB lineage: Bacteria > Bacillota > Clostridia > Lachnospirales > Lachnospiraceae > MGBC114844. The sequence goes on along the minus strand of CAJUEI010000191.1, from coordinate 4,028 downwards.
GGGGCAGATACGGTAGTAGTATATGAAGGACAGATTCTTGGAAAGCCAAAGTCGGATGCAGATGCGGTTCGGATGTTAGAGATGCTGCAGGGGAAAAGACATTTGGTTTATACAGGAGCGGCACTGCTTTGCCGAAGGGGAGGGCAGAGGATAGAGCGGATTTTAGAGGATCATACAGCGGTACAGATGTATGCTATGACAGAACAGGAGATTGCTTCTTATATAGCGACAAGAGAGCCAATGGATAAGGCGGGGGCTTATGCGATTCAGGGAAAAGGAGCAGTTTATATTCAGGGAATAGAGGGAGAGTATCATACTGTAGTGGGATTTCCTGTTGCCAGAGTGTATCAGGAGTTAAAAGAGATGGGACTTTGGGAGAGGATTTTGGCGGGGGAGACAGAATGATAAAATTAATTGCAAGTGATTTAGACGGAACATTACTGCAGAATGGGGCACAGACTTTAACGGAAGAAGCAAAGCAGGTGATCTTTGATCTGCAGAGAGCCGGAATTTTATTTGCTGCAGCAAGCGGACGGCAGTATCCGAATCTTTGCCGGCTGTTTGGAGAGTTAAGCAGTGAGATGCTGTTAATCTGTGAGAATGGGGCTTATACTGTTCAAAATGGGAAAGAATTGGATTCGATTCCAATGGATCGGGAGACAGGGATTGCACTGATGCAGGATATCTATCAAAGGGAGCACTGTGAGGTGCTGCTCTCTGGAAAGAATACTTCTTATCTGCAGCCAAAGACCGAAGATTATGTCTATCGGATGTGTTCGATTGTAAAGAATACGGTACAGATTGTAGAAGATTTGACAAAAGTAGAAGACCCTTTTTTAAAGATTTCGGTTTATCGGGCAGATGGAATTTCCCTTTCGGAGGAATACTTTCGAAATCGCTGGGGGAAGCGGCTGCAGGCTGTGGTATCGGATCGGCTGTGGATGGACTTTACGGCATTTGGGGTCAATAAAGGATGTGCCTTGCAGAAGATACAAAAACGATTGGGGATTAGGAAAGAGGAGACTATGGTATTTGGAGATAATTACAATGATATAGAGATGCTGCAGCAGGCTACATACAGTTTTGTAATGGAAAATGCTCCAAATCAGGTAAAACAGTATGGCAGATATCGTTCGAAGCGGGTAGAAGAGACACTAAAAGAACAGTTTTGGAAGGAGACGCTATGATAAAATTGATTGCATCAGATATAGATGGGACTTTGGTTCCAGACGGATCGGATCGAATTAATCCAGAGATTTTTTCTGTTATTAGGAGGTTAAAGGAGTATGGGGTGTATTTTGCTGCGGCAAGCGGGAGACCGTGGAAAAGTATTGCCCGTTTGTTTGAACCGATTCGGGATCAGATTTTTTATATTGCAGAGAATGGGGCTTATGTAGGAGCCAGAGGACGGGAACTTTTTGTAACGCCGATGCAGACAGAGGATGTCTATGAGATTGTGCGGCAGGTAAGGGAGTTAGAGGACTGTGATGTGATGGTCTCTGGAAGAGATGTGGTTTATTTAGAGAGTAAGAATCCGGTGCTGCTTCACTACCTGATTGACGGTTATCATAATGATGTGGTACAGACCGAGGATATTACAGCTTATCGGGATGAAAACGGACAGGTTCCAGAATTTATTAAGATTTCGATTTATCATCAGGGCTATGATGCCATTCATGCTGCAGGAGATACCATGATACCTCGCTGGAGCGAAAAATTAAAAGTGGTGACAGCAGGAAAGGAATGGCTGGATATGATGCAGCCGGAGGTAAATAAAGGAGCGGCACTGCAGGAACTGCAGGAAAGTTTATTTATCAGCAGACAGGAGACCATGGTGTTTGGAGATAATCTAAATGACATTGAGATGATACGGCGGGCAGAATATAGTTATGCGATTGGAAACGCCAGGGAAGAGGTAAAAGAGGCGGCTCGTTTTGTAGCGGATACGAATGTCAATGACGGGGTGCTTCAAGTATTAAAAGAGCTTTTACTGTCATTTGATTTGGAGAACGGAAAGGATGGAAGCGGATATGGAAGGATATGAACAGGAATGTGCAGAGGTATTTTTAAAGGAGCAGGAAAAACTGCTGCCAGAACCGATTGTTTCTACTTTGGAAGAGGCATTGGAATTTTTAGAGGACTGTCTTGCAGTGGTATTGGATTCCGCAGAGGAGATTCGGGCATATTGGGAAGAGGAAGGAGTGGATTTGGAAAATCTTTCGGATGAGGAATTGTTAGAACAGCCGGAGGTATTTTTGCTGCCTTCTGGAAAATATTTGATAGTAGAAGCATAAAATTTGGTTTTTTTAGAAATAATTGTAAAGATAAATAAAGATAGAGTTTAGAATGGACTCGGGGTATTGGGATGAAAAGGAGCAAGAGTGTTTAGAAAGGTGGATTACATGAAATTAAAAAAACGGATTTTCGGAATTCTGCTGCTGTTTGGTATCGGAGTTTTTATCTCGGGATGTGGAAAAGGAAAAGTTCGTATGGCTTCTGCTGAAATTGTATTTACCGGAACGCTATCGGAAAATGAGGTTTTTCGAGTGGAAGAAGAGGTGTGCACATTAGCACAGGCGAGACTGCTGCTGGTAAATGAGAAAAACCAGTATGAGAAATCATTTGGCTCCGAACTTTGGAAGCAGGAATTGGGCGGACAGACCTTTGAAGATTATATACGAGATGTGGTACAAAACCAGTTGGCTCAGATGAAGGCAATGGTGCTTTTAGCACGGAGAGAGCAGGTGGTTTTGGGAGAAGAGGAGGAGGAACAGATTCAGAAGGCGGCAGAGGCATATTTTTCTTCATTGACAGCAGAAGAGATAGGGATTTTGCAGATAACAGAGGAGGAAATTCAGCAGTTTTATAAGGATTATTGTCTGGCGGATAAGATCTATCAGTATCTGACTTCTCAGGTTGAGGAGGAGATCAGTGATTCGGAAGCCCGAGTGATTGTGGTGCAGCATATTTTACTAGAAGTAGACGAAGAGACAGAGGATAAGCAGGAAATTCGAAATCGGCTTTTGGAATTAAAGCGGCAGGCAGAGGAGGGCAGCAGTTTTTCTTCCCTTGCGGCAGAGTATAGTGATGATAGTGTGATTGAATATTCGTTTGGAAGAGGAGAGATGGAAAAGGCCTTTGAAGAGGCAGCATTTGCCCTTTCAGTTGGAGAGATTAGTGATGTGGTAGAAAGCAGTTCGGGATATCATTTGATCTATTGCGTCAATGATTATGATGTGGAGAAAACAACGAATAATAAGGTAACCATTATGGAGAAGCGAAAACAGGCGGCGTTTGATCGGGTTTATCAGGGATTTGCAGCGGGACTGGTTTCCGAGATTAATGAGAAAGCATGGAATAGTATTCGGTTTGAGGAGTTGTCTTCTGTTGCAACACAGTCTTTGTTTTTGACTTATAAAGAGTATTTAGAATAAAGAAAGAGAAGAAAAGGAGTGGGAAAGTATGTTACAGATAGGATGCCATCTGTCGGTTGCAAATGGATATATGGCGATTGCGAGAGAAACGATTTCAATAGGAGGAAATACGTTTCAGTTTTTTTCTAGAAATCCAAGGGGGACTCGGATTAGGGAGGTAGATGAGGCGGATATTAAGCGGTTTCGGGCTTATGCACAGGAGCAGGGGATTTCGGTGATATTGGCACATGCCCCTTATACATTGAATGCAGCAGCTAAGGATGAAAGCCTTAGAAAGCTGGCTGTGGAAACAGTGACGGAGGATTTAAGAAGAATGGAGTATCTGCCTGGAAATCTTTATAATTTTCATCCGGGGAGTCATGTGAAGCAGGGAGCAGAAGTGGGGATTTCGTATATTTGTGAGATGTTAAATCAGGTTTTAAAGCCGGAGCAGACAACTACGGTGCTGTTAGAGACAATGGCTGGAAAGGGAAGCGAGATTGGGCGGAACTTTGAGGAACTGCGTGCGATTTTGGATCGGGTGGAAGTGCAGGATAAGATGGGAGTTTGCTTGGATACCTGTCATGTTTGGGATGGGGGGTATGATATTCGGGA
>CAJUEI010000190.1 GCA_910585255.1 uncultured Lachnospiraceae bacterium | reverse complement strand
AGATGGAAAGCTAATCGGTAGCGGTGATATTGGATTTAATTCCTCAAAAGGCAGTTGGGGATTTGGTTATAATTTCCGATATGATTGTTGGGGTATGGGATATGCAACAGAAGCGGTAAAGGCAATGATAAACTATACCCGTACAAATTTTGGGGTACGAAAATTTGCTTCCCAACATTGTGAACCCAATATTGCTTCGGGAAATGTTATGAGGAAGTGTGGATTGCACTTTGTGGGATATGGAAAGTTTGAAAAACTGGATGGAAGTGTGCAAATGCGTTCGATGGAATATGAGGGAGAGATATAATACAAATTTCCTTAGTGATTTTATAGGAGGAGCGATGATTTTCCTTTAGTGATAAAAAATACATGGTGCTAGCACCATGTAATAAGGGGGATAAGGAGAAAATCATTTTGGTGCCAAAACGGTGCCAAGAAATCATGCAAATAAAAATACGCCACACAAAAACAACGATTTTACGCTGTTTTCAGCAATAAAAAGCATAGAAAATACCACAAAAAACGCTATTCAAATACCGTGAAGGTGGAAGGACAGTAGGTTCTGGAAAGGTTGCTACGATTGTTGAGTAATCTTGTGATTAGAGTAAAATAAGTACCGCAATCCCTTGAAAAATCAAGGGGTTGCGGTTTTTTAATGCCTGAAAATAATAGCAGATAAAGAGAAAAGTCACTTGCCGGAATTTCATTGAAAATGGCTTGTGGCTCTAAAATGGCTCTATTTTTTAACCTCATCAAGGAAGTCCCCCGCTTCTAAGCCGTAAAGGCGAAAGCAGTGGGTTGGAGGACTTCCTTGTGTCAGGTGGGATGCAGGCCCTATCTGACAGGCTGCGATAACAGCATAGGATTATAAGGAAGTAGCAGAGCGGATTCCGAAATTTTTTTGACTAAAGGAGAATTTGTAATGATATTTCAAGATAATGTAATTAAAGAATATTTAAAAAATGTTTATTTTATAACGGGAACACCCTGTGGCGGAAAGACAACAATTTCACGGGAGTTGGCTAAACGACACAATTTATTAGTTTATGATATTGACGAGCAGTTTGCAAATCACCAAAAAATTTCAAATTTTGCTTTTCAACCATTCATGAATAAAGTTTTTAAAGATGCAGATGAGTTTTTTAATCGTACTGTAGAAGAATATAAAGAATGGCTGATTAATAGTACAAGAGAACAATTAGATTTTGTACTATTGGATTTGATTCGTCTTTCACAAAATAAAATTGTATTGTGTGACTGCCATTTGACAGTGGAAGAAGCTGAAAAATATACGGAAGCATCTCGAATAGTGTTTTTGATAAAAGAACCATCAAATTTAATTGAGGATTACTGTAATCGTTCTGACCATCGGGGATTTAGTGATTTTATTAACAGTGCATCTGATATTGAAAAAGCAAAGGAAACATGTAATGTAACCTTAAAAACTCTCAATGAGAAAAGATGTAATGATATCAAGGACAGTAATTATTTGTGGATTGAAAGAACTGAAAATAGTACAATAGAGGAAACTGTAAGAAAAGTAGAGCAATACTTTGGCTTTGAAAAAAGATTTTAACATGGATACATTAGAGATAAGGAAAGTTGATAGAAATATCGGTTTGGCAGACAAACGAATTCGTTTTGTTTAAAATTTTTCTTGGGAAGAAGTAAAAGAGCATATTTTATGGGCGTTTCGGACATGGAAATTTACCAATTGTATGTTAAAGAACTAAGATTATAAAAGGAATACAGTAATCATTAATTTAGCAAACTACTTGAAACCTTTGGCTTGCAGCATTATTGTTAAATAATCAATAAAAAGTTAGATTTTATGGGGCTTTCCTAAGAATAGGGAAGCCCTTTTTGAAACTTTGCAACAGTGAAAAAGTTGTAAATGGTGCCAAAACGATGTCATAAAATAGAATTTTGATGGAACTTGGCACCATTTTTATCGGAGTTTACCTTTACCAACTTTTTATTTTACCTGTTCTGTCTGTTTTTTGTGGTACTGTAACTTGAATTGCATTGTTTTCATTACTTCTTTTTTACTTCATCGTTTAATACAATCCGTAATCTAATCGGGGAATATAAGAAGATAGAGCCGGATTGCCGGGAGGAAGTGCGGGCATAGTTGGAACGATAAGAAATGTGGGGAATGGCGGTAGCTATGACTTTATTTTTAGTGGCAAATGAGGAATGGAAGTGGTATAATCAAATGAACAAATCGGTATTTGGAGGTAATTTGAACATGGATGCGAAAACAGATTCATGGAATGTTGCACGAAAACGATGGTATTTCTTCGCTATTTTTTGGCCATTGGCATGCTTTATTTTTGCAGGAATTATAATTTCTCAGCCTGGTCGAAGAATGGACGAACGTATTGCCGATGTAGGGTTTACAATGATTCCGCTGATTTTCTTTGCTATAGGTATGCACATGCGTTGGCGACTATTGAAAGAACGTCTACATGCCACTGTTTTAGTTAAAGCTGTTGTTGTTGCTGTGGATAGCAAATTGAGAATAGGGGAAGGAAACAAACGAAATTATTTTCCTCAATATGAGTTTCAGGTTGGAAAAGAGCAATATCGTGTTAAATCTTCGATTGGATATGGGCACAGCTATGTAAAAACGGGACAACAGGTAGATTTATATTATGCCCCTGAAAATCCTAATTTATTTTATGTTCCAATTATGCAAAAACACGATAACCGCTGGGCATTGCTTTTATGTGGAGTGGGAATAGTGTATCCTCTAATTGGTCTGTTGGCTCCACAGATAAGAGCACTTGTTTCATCTCTGCCTTAAAATGTACAAATTCCAGTTTGCTGATTAGAGTAGCGGAGAACAACGAATGGATAGTTTCCTTGTTAATATTTTGTATACATAGTGTTGGCATCATGTATATAAAGTAGTTAAGGAGAAAATCTGCTTGGTGCCAAAACGATGTTATTTGAACAAGGTATAAGAGAAAGAGGACGAACTTTATGAAAAGAAACAGAATGGAAATCTTATTGTGTATAATGTTTGTTTTATTTTGCAGTGGCTGTGGTGCAAAAATGGATAAAACGCAATTTTCTATATCTGATGAGCAGCTTCCATCTGCAGAGGATCGGCATACAGAAGATTTGAATAATACAGAAGAGAAAAGTGAATCTGAAAGGATTCAAGATGAGATTGCAAAAGTAGAGGTTAAGTCTTGTGAATATGAAAATGCTGATTGGAGCAGCATGGGACAACAAGAAATGAATCACCTTACTGCACAGTGGTATCAGCTTTGGGATGATGAACTCAATTCTTTATGGAGCAGATTAAGTGATGAATTGGATGCTGAAACGAGAGCAAAAGTGCTTGATGAACAACAAGCATGGATTAAAAGAAAAGAAGAAAATGTAAAGGGTGCTGGTGCAGCGGCTTTTGGCGGAAGCCTGCAACCGCAATTAGAAAATTCAACTGCCGAAGAAATGACACGGGCAAGGGCATACATACTTGCTGGGTATTTAGCAGATGTCAGAAACGAATCATTTACGATTCCGTCTGAAATTCAAGAAAGTATAGATATGGCGGATCCAAGCCTAAACGATGTTTTTAAGAAATTTGAAGGACAGTGGATATTTGATGAAGAGCGTGGTGCATGTGTTGGTATTGAAAGGACAGAGACATGTGCATATGGTGTTGAAGGAAGTAATTGGACTGTTTGGATAACTGGCGGTGATATTATTTCTGATCTTGATGTATATGGCTATACAGGAAATAGTATCATATTTAAGATTCCACATGATGGCTATGATGCTTTTTATGAACTTTCATTTAACTTGGCTAATTCGATTAATTTTGCATTTGGGACTTCTTTAGATACAATGGAGGATATTATAGTTTGTGACTGAAAATTTTAGTTTATCGCTTGGTGGTGACAGGAGCAGTTGGATTGAGTAAGGTTGCTGCTAGTATCGTAACAGTATGGAGTCGGGAAGATGGTTTGCAGAGATCCTCTTTTGTTTTGTTTGGTTGTGGTGACTAAATGATAACATAAAAGAAGTATCTCTGCTTTTTCAATATTCCGTTGTAACACATGTATTGTGATCCTATACGTTTGCTGTGATTATTAGGAAATATTTCTTGTAATTAAAATTTGCGTATGCTATAATGTCATGTGTAAAAAGATGTAAGCAGTTCAATGTAGACAGCAAACGAAAAAACCTTGATATGCAGCATTTACGAAAAAATGGAAAGTATAAAATACATAAAAAATAACTGGAAAGGGGTGAGCAGACAGATATAAGTTTACGGTTGGATGGAATGGTGCAGACAAGGTGCAGATAGCCTGTCATAAATAAGAATTTATTGAAAAAATGGCGGGGATATGTTGGAACTGGTACAAGTGCAGAAAAAGGAAGAAAAAGAAGAAAGTTAGGGAGAAGAAAAATAGTTCAGTGCAAGCGAAATCCTTACATAAGAGAAGAAACATGGAAAAGTAAATGGAAAATATATAGAAGCATTACAGGCAAGTATGAGCTGCCAGAATTCAGAAAGAATCATCTTTAACAATGCGATTGCCAATGTATGCTGATAGAATAAATTCAAAAATTAAGAGGATAGTTTGCACAGTAACCCTCAAGTAAAGTTACACTATCGTTGTTTATGCAGGATATTAATACAAGATACCATTTTTATTTATAATAGGCACAGATGCTAATGAGGAAGTTTTTTGAAAAGGGGTAGATTTCAAAAAAGTAACTATTTATCTCATATAGCATAAAAAGATAATAATATTTTTTAGTAAGGAGATTTGGTTATGAGAAAAATATGGAAAAAAAGTTTAGTTACAGCATTGTCAATGGCTTTAGCAGTAAGTAATTGTGTACCAGCAATGGCAGCAGGCAGATGGAGAGAAGATGCTTCTGGATGGTATTATGAGAATTCAGACGGTTCTTTACAGAAAGGTTGGTTTCAGGATGCAGATGGAAAATGGTATTTTCTGGATCATGCTACAGGAGTGATGAAAACTGGATGGGTTCAGGATGTAGACAGTGTATGGTATTATACAAATATGGGGGGGCAATGCAGACCGGTTGGGTAAATGATAACGGTACATGGTATTATACAAATGCATCAGGGGCGATGCAGACTGGTTGGATAAATGATAATGGTACATGGTATTATACAAATGCATCAGGGGCAATGCAGATTGGTTGGATAAATGATAATGGTACATGGTATTATACAAATACATCAGGGGCAATGCAGACTGGTTGGATAAATGATAATGGTATATGGTATTATACAAATGCATCGGGGGCGATGCAGACTGGTACAATTATAGACAGCGGTAAGATGTATACTTTAAATGTAAACGGTGCATGGGACGGAAAAGCAGGTGTGAGTGTATCTTCCTCTTTACCTCGTGTATCCAGCTCAAGTAGTTCAGGAAGAAGTAATGGCAAAGTAAGTGGTGATGGATGGTATGGATATAAGAGTAACGGAAATATTGTAGTTACTGGACTAGAAGAAGGTGTAGAGCTTACACAAGCAGTTGTTGAAGCTAAGGGTATTAAGAAGATTAACAATGTTACTATTTCAGATACGGTAGGAGAGGGAGAAGTAACACTGGAAGGATTAGAAATAAATGGAAATCTTAATGTCAACGGTGGCGGTTCTAAGAGTATAAGATTAAAGAATTGTACAATAAAAAAGAACGTAGTTGCCAATAAGTCTGATTCAGTAGTACATATCTCTTTTGGAGAAGGAACAGAAGTTGGTGGAGAAATAGAGGCTAAGGGAAAAGAAGTAATTATATCTATACAAAATCCAGTTATGGTTATTAAAGCTATTATTGCAAAAGTTCCAGTTATCGTTAGTGGTGTAAGTGGTGCTAAAGTAGAAGTGTTTACAATTGCTAAGGAAGAAATTAAGGTTGAAATTGGAGTTGCAGTAGATAAAGTAGAGACGGGTGCAAATGTAGACGCTAAGGAAATAGAGATTGTAGTGGATCCAGATGTGGAAAAAAATGTAAAATTGGATAAAGATATTGTGGATTCTGGTAAGGTAACGAATGAAGAAGTTATAACTCCTGATGTAGAAGAAGACGATAATAAAACCGAAGATCCGATACCAGAAAAACCGGGAAAGTCTAATCTTACAGTTAGTGGTGCAGCAGTAAATGTTAATGTAGAAAATAATACAGGTTCTGCAACAATAACCGTGACGGGTTCTGCAATTGACTTAAAGTTAGATCCAAGTGCGATTACTGGTAATACTTATAATGATAAAAAGGGAACATTTACTTTAGCTTCTGAGCTTCCTCCTTTATTGAATGTTGGTGAAAACAGCATTATGGTAAACTTTAAAGCTGAGGATGCAACAGAAGTAACTACTATTACGATTACATTAACAATTAATACAAATAATACAAATCAAGCTACTGGATGGCAGCAGGTTGGAAGTGATTGGTATTATTTTGATGATAATGGAGTTATGCTGACCGGATGGCAACAGATCCATGAGAAGTGGTATTATCTTGGTGATAATGGAGTTATGCAGACTGGATGGCAGAAGATCCATGAGAAGTGGTATTATCTTGGTGAGGATGGAGTTATGCAGACTGGATGGCAGAAGATCCATGAGAAGTGGTATTATCTTGGTGAGGATGGAGTTATGCTAACCGGATGGCAGAAGATCCATGAGAAGTGGTATTATCTTGGTGATAATGGGGTTATGCAGACTGGATGGCAGAAGATCCATGAGAAGTGGTATTATTTTGATAATAGTGGAGTTATGCTGACCGATACTTATATTGATGGTTATTATATAGATAGTGATGGAATTTGTTCATCAAAATGATGATGCAGAAAAAGCAATTATGATTACATTGGCAATTAATACAAATGAAATAGAATGAGCAATAGTTAGGAAATTTAGTGTGTGATAAAAAAGGAAGGGAATATGGCTGTTCCCCTTCCTTTTTTGGTAAGAATTAGCATATGAAAATTTTTATCGAAAAGGAGTAGTTTTATACCAGTAGGAAAGGAATCGGAACTTGAAGGAGAACGATTATGCCAGTAATAAAAGGTTTAGAATGGACATTTGATACAGTTGCAACTAAATATGAAAGATTTCGCCCGGGATATACAGATGACATATATAGAACACTTTTTCATTATATTAACA
>CAJUEI010000189.1 GCA_910585255.1 uncultured Lachnospiraceae bacterium | reverse complement strand
GGTGTGTTTAGCCCGCTGTACGGGCGAATTGCACCCCGGTCCGTCCGGTTGGATGAGCTTTGATTCAGAAATCTTAGAACTTCTACTTTCCGAAGAGCGGAACAGCGTGGCTCTTATGTACTCTGGCGTCCTTTTTGGGGGATAAAAATTTATGTGATCTATTGACAATTTCCTAAGCAGCATATAATATGTTATATTTAAGAGCACAAAGTAAAAAAGAAAAAGATTTTATAAAAGAGTAAAAAGAAGAGATTTTTTATTATTAGAAAATTTGAAAGAATAATATCTTGTGGAGATTAGGAAGGAAAAATGGAATTACAGAATGATATAAAAAGAAGAATACAAGAGAAAGAACAGGACAAAAAAAATCGATTTAGTAAAGGACAGCGGTTTATTTTAGAATATATTGAGAAACATGCAGATAAAGCAGCATTTCTAACAGCAGCAAAATTAGGAGAAGCCGTGGGAGTAAGTGAATCTACGGTGGTACGATTTGCGATAGGACTTGGCTATAAAGGCTACTCGGAATTTCAAAGGGCACTGCAGGAATATGTAAAACAAAAATTAAATTCTATTCAGCGAATAGAAATTACTTCTGGAATTTTTTCAGAAACAAGTGTATTAGAATCGGTGTTAAATGCTGATGCAGAAAAGATAAAAACGACTTTGGACAGAATCGATCAAACGGCATTTGAACGTGCAGTAGATACTATTCTTTCTGCAGAAACAATTTATATTATTGGAATTCGAAGCTGTGCTCCTTTGGCTAGTTTTCTTGGGTTTTATCTCAATTTGATTTTTAAAGACGTGCGGATTTTACAGAGCAGTAATTCCAGCGAACTATTTGAACAGTTGCTTCGAATTGGGAAGGCAGATGTAATAATTGGAATCAGTTTTCCACGCTATTCTATGCGGACGTTAAAGGCACTTGAATTTGCAAATCATCAGGGAGCACAGGTAATTGCTTTAACAGACAGTCCCAATTCTCCGATGAATCAGTATGCCTGCTGCAGTCTGCTGGCAAAAAGCGGGATGGCTTCTATTGTGGATTCTTTAGTTGCACCGTTAAGTGTAATTAATGCCTTAGTTGCTGCACTTTGTATGAAAAAGCAGCAGGAAGTGGTTCAGACGTTAGAGGCATTGGAAAAGATATGGGAGGAATATCAGATTTATAATAATGATGAGATAGAGACAGAAAAGGAAACAGATTTTGAATAAAAAAGGAGAGTGAAAATGAGCAGAGTGTTAATTGTGGGAGGTGGTGCAGCGGGGATGTTGGCTGCTGTTATTGCAGCTCGAAATGGTCATAAAGTGGAGATTTTTGAAAAAAATGAAAAACTGGGCAAGAAGGTTTATATTACTGGAAAAGGACGCTGCAATATTACCAATGCTTGCGACAGAGATACCTTATTTGCTAATATTGTTGGAAATCCCAAATTTTTATATAGTGCTTTTTATGGGTTTAATAATTATGATATGATGGATTTTCTGACGGAACTTGGATTGAAGATAAAAACCGAACGTGGCGGGCGAGTGTTTCCGGCTTCTGATAAAGCCTCCGATGTGATTCGCGTGTTTCAGAAGGAGATGCAGAGATTGGGAGTAACTGTAAATCTGCATACTGCCGTTAAGGAAATTTTAATGGAAGGAAAGCGGTGCAGCGGAATTTGTCTGGCAAATCATCAGAAAATAGAAGGAGATGCCGTAGTGGTAGCGACAGGCGGACTTTCGTATCCTTCAACGGGATCGACAGGAGATGGTTATCGGTTTGCCCAGAAACTTGGACATACGGTTACAGAATTAGAGCCAGGGCTGGTGCCGTTTGTTACAAGAGAAGCATGGGTAAAAGAGCTGCAGGGAATTTCATTAAAAAATGTTTCTATAGAGATTTATAGCGGAAAGAAACAGATTTATTCTGCATTTGGAGAAATGCTGTTTACTCATTTTGGAGTAAGCGGACCGATTATTCTAAGCGGCAGCAGTTTGGTAGGTGATTATCTGAAAAAAGGCGAACTTACACTTTCGATTGATCTAAAAGCAGCACTTCAAAAGGAGCAGTTAGAGGCACGAATCCTTCGGGAATTTGAAGCAAATCAAAATAAGCAGATCAGACATATTATGGATTTGCTTCTGCCTAGAAAAATGGTTCCTGTTCTATTGAAGAATATCGGAATTTTAGCGGAAAAAAGAGTGAATGAGATAACAAAGGCAGAGCGGATAAAGATCGTAGAGGGATTAAAAGACTTTCGCCTTACTTTAATTGGCTGTCGGGGGTTTTCGGAGGCAATTATTACAAGGGGTGGGATCTGTGTCTCTGAAATAAATCCTGCTACCATGGAATCAAAGAAGGCAGAAGGAGTTTATTTTATCGGGGAGGTATTGGATTTGGATGCTTTAACCGGAGGTTTTAATCTGCAGATTGCTTGGTCTACTGCCTATGCAGCAGCAAATGCAATAAATTAAATTATAGAAGGAAATAAAAATAGAAGATGAATAAAATAAAAAAAATGGAGAATGTTATGAAGTATAGTATTGCGATTGATGGACCGGCGGGTGCCGGAAAAAGTACCATTGCAAAAGAATTGGCAAAGAAATTGGGATATATTTATGTGGATACCGGAGCGATGTATCGGGCAATGGCGTTATATTTTCTTCGGTTAGGGCTTTGTGCGGATCAGCATGCTGCGATTGCAGAGTCTTGTAAAAATGTAAGAGTTGCGATTGAGTATTTAGAAGGAGTACAGCAGATTATTTTAAATGGAGAAAATGTTACGGCATTTTTAAGAGAAGAAGAAGTGGGAAGAATGGCTTCTGCTACCAGTATTTATCCAGAAGTTCGAATGAAGTTAGTAGAATTGCAGCGGGAACTTGCCGCAGAGGAAGATGTGATTATGGATGGAAGAGATATCGGAACATATGTGCTTCCCAATGCAAATGTTAAGATTTATTTAACAGCAAGTGTGGAGACAAGAGCAAACCGTCGCTATCTGGAACTGAAGGAAAAGGGAATAGAAAGCAATTATGAGGAGATAAAAAAAGATATCGAAGAAAGAGACTATCGGGATAAAAATCGAGAATTTGCCCCTCTTTTACAGGCAGAGGATGCGGTTCTTTTAGATACTTCGGATATGACAGTGGAAGAAGTGATAAATTCCATTCTGACTATTAAGGAAAAGGCAAAATAAGCCGATAAAGACTTGAAAGACAAGCAAAAATGGTAGAAATAATAGAATGAAATAGATGTGAGGAATGAATTTTATGGAAGTTCGAGTGGCAAAATCCGCCGGGTTTTGCTTTGGAGTAAAGAAAGCGGTAGAAGCAGTGTATCAGCAGCTTCAAAATAATACAAAACATCTGACCATTTATACATATGGTCCATTGATTCATAATGAGGAAGTGGTTCGTGATCTAGAGGCAAAGGGTGTTCGGGTATTGAATGATGAGGCAGAGTTGGAAAAGCTGACGGAAGGGATTGTGGTACTTCGTTCTCATGGAGTAGAAAAGAGAATTTATAAAAAATTGGAAGAAAAAAATTTGAAAGTGGTAGATACGACATGTCCCTTTGTAAAGAAAATTCATCAAATTGTAGAGGAGTATAGTGAAGAAGGCTATCAAATTGTAGTGATCGGGAACGATAAACATCCAGAGGTAGAGGGAATAAAAGGCTGGTGTGTAACGGTTCCTGTTATTATAGAGAATGAACAGCAGGCAGAAAGTTTTGTGGCAGAAAAAGAAAAAAAAGTCTGTATTGTCTCACAAACAACCTTTTCTTACACAAAATTTAAAGATTTAGTTGAAATTATTTCAAAAAAGGGTTATGATATAATTGTGCGTAATACAATCTGCAATGCGACAGAAGAACGGCAGACAGAAGCAAAACAGATTGCTTCTGAAGTGGATGCCATGATTGTGATTGGCGGAAAGAGCAGTTCGAATACGCAGAAGCTGTATGAAATATGTAAAAAGGAATGTGAAAATACTTACTATATACAGACACTTGTTGATTTGGATTTTGATTTATTAAAGTCCATGGGTTGCGTAGGTATTACAGCAGGGGCTTCCACCCCAAATAATATTATCGAGGAGGTTCATACTAATGTCAGAGTTAAGTTTTGAACAAATGTTGGAAGAATCATTAAAAACAATCAGAAATGGGGAGGTAGTCGAAGGTACTGTAATCAGTGTTAAGGAAGATGAAATTGTCTTAAATATAGGCTATAAGGCTGATGGCATTATTACCAGAAGTGAATATACCAATGTTCCAAATGCAGATCTCACGACAATGGTTTCCATTGGTGATACGATGCAGGTAAAAGTGATGAAGGTGAATGACGGAGAAGGTCAGGTGTTGCTTTCTTATAAGAAGCTTGCTGCAGAGAAAGGAAATAAGAGACTAGAGGATGCCTATAACAATAAAGAGGTATTAACGGCTACTGTTGCTCAGGTATTAGATGGCGGATTAAGTGTAGTAGTGGATGAGACACGTGTATTTATTCCGGCAAGTTTAGTATCAGATACGTATGAAAAAAATTTAGAGAAGTATGCAGGACAGGAGATTGAATTTGTAATCAGCGAGTTTAATCCAAAGAGAAAGAGAATTATCGGTGACAGAAAGCAGCTTTTGCTTGCAAAGAAGGCAGAGCTTCAGCGGGAGCTGTTTGAGAGAATTTCGGTTGGAATGACAATCGAAGGAACTGTAAAGAATGTCACAGATTTTGGGGCTTTTATTGATTTAGGCGGAGCAGATGGATTGCTTCATATCTCGGAGATGTCCTGGGGACGTGTAGAAAGTCCGAAGAAAGTATTTAAAGTTGGAGATACAGTTAAGGCATTTATTAAAGATATCAGCGGTGATAAGGTTGCTTTAAGTTTGAAGTTTCCAGAGGCAAATCCTTGGACAAATGCAGCACAGAAATATGCGGTTGGAAATGTAGTAGAAGGAAAAGTTGCCAGAATGACAGATTTTGGGGCTTTTGTAGAGTTAGAGTCCGGTGTGGATGCACTGCTTCATGTTTCTCAGATTTCTAGAGAGCATGTGGAAAAGCCTTCTGATGTATTAAAAGTAGGACAGGTTATTAAGGCAAAGATTGTAGATTTTAACGAGACAGATAAGAAGATTAGTTTAAGTATGAAAGTGTTGGAAACTCCGGCAGAAGAAGTAGTTTCAGAAGAAGAATAAAGAATGGTTTTCCCGCAGTGAACGGATAAATGGATTCTGAAAGGGGAGGGTTGCTGCGGGGTTTATCAATCTCAGGAAGGGGTCTATTGGGATGGCGATGAATTATGAACAGTTTAAGACGCAGGTATTTTCTTTAACCAAGATTGATTTGAATGCATATAAAGAGCGTCAGATGAAGCGGAGAATTGATTCACTGATTTCGAAGAATAAGTTTTCTGGGTATGATGATTATGTTGCGGCGATTAAGAAAGATGCGAATTTACTGGAAGAATTTATTAATTATCTTACGATTAATGTATCGGAATTTTATCGGAATCCAGAACAGTGGAGAGTGTTGGAGAGTGAAATTTTACCAGTGTTGATGAAAAGCGGAGGGCGGTTAAAGATTTGGAGTGCTGCCTGTTCGACTGGAGATGAGCCTTATACGCTTGCTATGGTGCTTGGGAAGTATATGCCGCTTTCTAGTATCTCGATTATGGCTACAGATATTGATAAGCAGGTTTTGGAAAAGGCACAGGTGGGACTTTATACGCAGAAAAGTTTGGCTGGGCTGCCGAAAGAGTATGTGAGTAAGTATTTTACTTTGGTTGGGAATTCGGCTTTTCAGATAAGTAATGAGATTAAAAAGTGTGTGCAGTTTAAGCAGCATAATTTATTGAAAGATACATATCCTACGAATTTTGATTTGATTCTTTGCCGGAATGTATTGATTTATTTTACAGAGGAGGCAAAGGAGGAGATTTATCGGAAGTTTAATGCAACGCTTCGGGTTGGCGGGTATTTATTTGTTGGAAGTACGGAGCAGATTATTAAGTATCGGGAATTGAATTATGAATCTTATAAGTCGTTTTTTTATAAGAAGATACGATAGAGGTGGAATCCCATATTTCTTTTGGAGATCTGGGATTTTTTTTAGGGGGGTATTTGGGGGGAGGACGACCATTTGAGCTGCTCTGTTCTCTGGCTGGTTCCGCTCTCCAGGGCATAAGAGGTTCTAAGTATTCTGCGGGAAGGTGCATCCTTCCGGTGCGACCGGCACTTGATACGCCATCCATGGCTAGTCAAGTGCCTTTGCCGGGCGTCCATGCCCGGCAATCGCTGGGAGTCGACAGAATACAAAGAACCTCTAATGCCCTTACGAAGTCACCAGCCAAAGAACAGAGCAGCTCAAATGGTCTGTTTCTTGGCTTTATTTACTTATAAAAAGCGAGTTATGATGGAGGAATATAAAATGAAGATTAGCACATATGTAAGTGGTGCTGTCCGGCAGTTTTCATATTGGTTTGCACATGGAACGCTGGGCTATCCTCTTTTGGAGGGAATTGAGTATATCGGTGAAATTTTGAGGGAAGAGAGCAGTTTTACAGAGCAGGCGTTTGCTATTTTTATGAATAATCTTGAACTTGATGAGAAGGGGAGCGTCCTTAATTATAAGTATTGTGAATATCGGGCGGCACAATATATACGAAATTATTTTGATTCTGATTATAAAGTGGAACCACCATTTGAATTTTGGGAAATGGAACTGCATGCAGTGAGTAAGGATTCCTATCAAAAGTAGAATAAAGTTTATTTGAAATATAATAATGTGAGAATACGTCTGTTTTTTCCGAAAGGATAAAACAGTTAGGCAGCATAAGAGCTTGTGAAAGGGAGATTGTAAACAAGGAAATCATTTTTGCATAAGTGGACAAAAGCGGTGGGGAGAAATCTCTGTCGCTTTTTAAATGTCAAGAAATTTGTGGATTTTGCAAATAAGTGATTTCTGCACTATGATAAATTATGGCTATTGCATAAATTTAAGAATGGTGCTAAAATGGTTATTGACTGCAAGTCAATAACTAAATACAAAGGAGGTGCAATAACATTTGGCTAGACCTGTAAAAAAGACACCAGAGGAATGGAGAAAAGAAATCCTAAATGCTGCCCAAAACTTATTTATTTCTAAAGGATATGAGGAAACTTCAATTTCCGATATTATGGACATGGTAGGCGGAGCAAAAGGAATGTTTTACCGTTGTTT
>CAJUEI010000188.1 GCA_910585255.1 uncultured Lachnospiraceae bacterium | reverse complement strand
GATAACGCATCAGAAATGACACTATAATTACAATCATCTGGAAGAATCGTAAATAAGACTTCTTCTTTTTCTATATCATAAATTACACGCCCAATTTGGTGTTCACCTAATCGATCCCGATTTTCACTAAAGAAGGATGCCAATACTCTTCCGTTACAGATTTCATCTACTGATAGATTTTCAAATCCTTCTAAAGAAATTACTTTATATGGTAAAAAGAGATCTGTTTCCTCTATAGGCGTAGGCGTAACGTTATATATTAATTCTAAATAAGAATCCTCTGAAATCGAATCATGGAATTGATATTCTTTTTCATAAGTACTCTCTACAAAATGAAAAAAACTCTTAGAATTTTCTAATTCCTCTTTACTTACGGAAGTTTTTTCACTAAGAAAATATCCTTCCTTTTGAACAACGTCTTTATTCAAGTCTAAAGAGGTATATTGTAAATAGATAAAAATACATCCTATTAGAATGAGAATTGTTACGCTGCTGATCCAAATATGTCGTTTTATTATATGCCGTTTCATTTTTTCCTCCAAAAATTTAAGGTACCAATGTGTTTAGTATCCATGAGCAAACCCTGTTCGTCCAACAGTTTTATAAATGATGTTTGATTCATACCTTAGATATTTTACACACAGAAGGAAGTTTGATTTCCTTTTTCTGTGTAATTTTATATATTTTATTGTTAATGTATTTATCATTGTATTTAGTATAGCAATATTTGGAAGAAAAAGCAAGAGGCGGGTTATTCATTCCCTTCTCAATCCCCTATTGAAATCTTTCCTTTCTCAACAAAAATGTTACACCATCAAAGCATAAATTTGCAATTTTTAATCAGACATGATAAAATAAGAAAAAAATAGAGAAATAGTGGTAAGAGAGGGAAGATAATTCCATCAGTCAATGAGACTTTTAGATTTTAAGGAACTTAGACTTTCTATTTCGAAAGAAGCCAGTACAAGCAGATTAAAAAGGGGGTTTTAATTTAAAATGAAAGAAAGAAAAACAGTAAAAGAAGTATCTATTATCGGTGGTGCAGATGGACCAACCAGTATCTTTCTTGTAGGAAAAAGAAAGAAACTATCACTGTCAAATCAAATTAGAATGGCTTGTTATAAGCGAAAGAAACGCAGAATAGAAAAGAAAATTCGTATCAATCCTCATACTTTAGAGGAAGTGGTTATCTATATGAAGAATAAATATAGTGCCAGAGAAATTTCTAAAAAATCCTATAATTATCAGGAACAGTATCGATGTCTGAGAGAAAGTTTGATTGTACAGCATAAGCCGGAATTATTAGGAGAATTTTTAGAGGTGAAAAAACCAAAAGTATATAATGAGATATCGTTAAAAAAGTTTTGGAATAGAATAGAACAGCGGAGGAAAAAGGCAGAAAGTATTTCAGAAAAAGAGTTTCCTATGGACTTTCATATCTATAAAATAAAATCAGCAAAGTTAGGAGAAATCCATATTGGTATAGATTTAATCTGGGGAGTATTGGACTGTTCTTACAGCGGAGATCAGAAAAAAATGAAGCAGTTAAAACAGATTGTAAAAGATATTGTTAGGTATTATGGAGTAACAGAAGAGGATAAAAAGAATCATTCCAAGCGGTATGAGTCTTTAGTTACTACTTTATGTAACTAAAATAATGTTTTTTCTATTATAGAGAAGTATAAGGAGATCAATTAAAAAACTTATGATTAATAAGGAAAGGCTAAAACTTACATTAGAACGTTACAAGGAAGAGTTTTCTTCTCGTTGGAATGAGGAAAAGTACAAGTGGGAAGCTGTTTGGCATTTTCAAAAAGTTTGGGATATTCAGGCTGCTGATTTTGCCGAAATGTTTTCTTCTGCAACGGAAAAGGCAGTCCCTTTATTAGATTCTGTCAATCACTTTCCACGTGGAATGATGATAGAATATGCCAAACAAAATCCAGATGTGGTTCGAAATTTATTTTTACATTTATATGATGAGACCAAAGAGATAGGAGAGCGAGTGCTGCAGTTTCAGGCAGATGCACAAAAGTTATGTGATCAATATTCGGCAAATTTACAGCATTATCAGCGGCTTACAGCAATTAGTGTCTATCTGTGGCTTCGCTATCCAGAGCAATACTTTATTTATAAATATTCTGTCTGCCGAACAGCGGCTCAGGAATTACAGAGCACGTTTCTTCCAAAGAGAGGAGAGATTGTCGAAAATATAAAGGGAAGTTTTATATTTTTAGATGAAGTTGCAAAAGAAATTGCAGCAGATACAGAATTGGTTTTCTTATTTCAAAAGGTTAGAGAAGAAGGAATTTATCAAGAAAACTATTTTCATATAGCTGCATATGATGTAGTCTATTATCTTGCAGGAGAAGCGGCAAATCGGAGAAAAAAGGAACATGCCAAAGAGAAACAGGCATCATATGCTTTAAAACTGACAAAAGAGCAGTGGCTGCAGTTGTTAAAAGAGAAGCTGACAAAAAGAGAATATGATCTGATTTCAGATGTAATTAGTGAAGAAGAAGTTACATGGAAAAATTCCGAATATGAATGGTATGAAAAGGAGTCTTTTTTATATGAGGTATATATGACTTCTGAAAAATATGATACATTAAGGGCACTTTTATTAAAAAAACAAAATGTAATCCTGCAGGGAGCCCCCGGAGTCGGAAAAACGTTTACGGCAAAGAGACTTGCCTATTCTATTATTGGTCTAAAAAATGAAAATCAGATTGAGATGGTACAATTTCATCAGAATTATTCCTATGAAGATTTTATTATGGGATATAAGCCAAATGGAAATACATTTGAATTAAAATATGGAATTTTCTATCGTTTTTGTCAAAAGGCAGCAAAGAATCCGCAGCAGCCCTATTTCTTTTTAATTGATGAAATTAATCGTGGCAATCTAAGTAAGATTTTTGGAGAACTTTTAATGCTGATTGAAAAAGAATATAGAGGAATGGAAATCACTTTGGCATATAGCGGACAGCCATTTTCGGTTCCTAAAAATCTCTATCTGATTGGGATGATGAATACAGCAGATCGAAGTTTGGCTATGATTGATTATGCCCTGCGGAGGAGGTTTAGCTTTTTTACAATAGAGCCGGGATTTTCTTCTGAGGGATTTCAAAGATATCAAAAAGAATTGGATCAAGAAACATTTTCCATGCTGATGGAAGAGATTCTTGCCCTAAATATAGAAATTAGCAGGGATAGTACGTTGGGAGCAGGTTTTTGTATTGGACATAGTTATTTTTGCGGACAGGAAGAATGTACCGAGGAGTGGCTGCAGTCTGTTGTAGAGTATGATATTCTTCCGCTTTTGTCGGAGTATTGGTTTGATGAACCGACAAAGCTGCAGGTCTGGCAAAATCGATTGCGTGGTGTATTTCATGATTGATCAAAACGGAATACGGTTAAAAAATATTTATTATATGCTCTCTTATGCCTATCAGGTCTTAAGACAGTCTTGCTATCAAAAGATGCAGACGGAAAAGTTTGAACATATCCATGATTTACTGGCGGCAATTCTTGGAAAGGGAGTAGCACAGCAGCTAAAGCAGGGCTTGTATCGAGAATATATCAGTAAGTCAGACTGTTTAACAGTAATGCGTGGAAAATTAAATTTAACAGAAACGATGCAAAATTTTATGCAGCATAAGCAGATGCTTGCTTGCGAATATGATGAATTATCGGAAAATAATCGATTGAATCAGATTGTAAAAACAGCTATAAAAGTGCTGATAAAGCAGGAAACGGTTCAAAAGCAGTGGAAAGCAATGTTAAAAAAGGAGCTGCTTTTTTTTGATCAGATAGATGAGATTGCACCTTCTGCGGTTGACTGGGAGAGGCTGTATTTTCAGAAAAATAATCAAAATTATCAGATGCTTATGAACCTTTGCAATTTGATATTAGAAGGAATGATTTTTACAACGGAACAAGGGACAGTAAAGATGGCATCTTTTTTAGATGAGCAGAGGATGAGCCGGCTATATGAAAAATTTATATTGGGATATTATCAGGTTCACCATCCAAATCTGCAGGCAAATGCAGAGCAGATTAGATGGGATTTGGAGAATGGAAGAGTAGATTTTCTTCCGGTGATGCAGACAGATATTACGCTGCGGCAGGGAGAAAAAGTACTGATTATTGATGCAAAATATTATAAAGAAGTGATGCAGACACGGTTTGAAGGGAAAAAAATTCGTTCGGAGCATTTATATCAGATCTTTGCCTATGTAAAAAATTTAGATCGGGAACATACGGGGAAGGTAGGAGGGATGCTTTTATATGCACAGACAGGAGAAATCGTACAGCCGGAGGAGTATTTTTCTATAGGCGGAAATCCTATTTGGGTTCGGACATTGAATTTGAATTTGCCTTTTTTGGAAATTTCGAAGCAGTTGGAGAGGATTGTTCAGGAATTTTTTGGAGAGTGATAGAAAGGCATGACATTGTTTGATAAAGAGGAAAAGTGAAAAGGGGGATGATTTCTATAGAAAAATATGGTATAATAAGATGTACCAAAAAAATTAGAAGGAGAGTTTAAAATGAGAAGAAAATGGACGGTCAGTATAGCTGTTGCTGCAGCTATTATTATGATGACCAATTATCCTGTTTTGGCGAATTGGGAACAGACAAACGGGACATGGAATTATCAGGAAAATGGTCAGAATGTAACCAGTTCCTGGAAACAAATTGACGGAAAATGGTATTATTTTAACGGAGCAGGAGAGATGCAGTCTGGCTGGCTTGAAAAGGATGGAAAATGGTACTATTTGGATTCAAATAACGGAGATATGAAGGAGGGATGGATACAGGACGGAGAGAAGTGGTATTATCTGGATCAGGCGACAGGAGAGATGCAGTCTGGCTGGCTTGAAAAAGAAGGAAAATGGTATTATTTAGACCCTGACCAAGGAGATATGAAAGAAGGTTGGGTACAGGATGAGAAAAATTGGTATTATTTAAATAATACAACAGGAGAAATGGCAACCGGCTGGGCTGAGACAGACGGAAAGTGGTATTTTTTAGATAATTCAGGATGTATGCAGACAGGAGTAATAGAGGTAAATGGAAAGATTTACGCTCTGGACGAGAATAATGGAAGTATGCGGACAGGAACGATTTTATTAAGTGACAGACCAGGTGAGACGTATACTTTTGATCCAATAACAGGAGAGGCAGTAGGGAGTAAGATTCCTGTACCAACAAAAGCTTATAGTGCAGGGGGGGAGAAACAGGAAGATCTTTCTGCAGCAGTAAAAGAACAGATCCAGCAGATGCAGCAGAGACAGTGGGAAGAAGAACGTAATAGTTATAATAGTTCTAGTTCCAGTTCTAGTGATGATGATGATGACGATGACGACGATGATGATGACGATGTTATAATAGATATAAAAATTCAGGAAATTACGGTTCCAAAGAGCGGAATGGTAGATGTGGTGCTGTCACATGCTGCTGAGTTGGATATTTCTAATTTTTATATTAGTTGTCCGGCTGGAAAAGATATGACCATTTTGAAGGTAGAGACGGAAAAAGGGACGAAAAAGAATAAGGTATATCATATTACAACAGCATATTTTAACGATAATACTTACAATATGGAGATTACGCTGCCGGATGGAAAGAAGATAGAGAAGACATTTGTTACAAGTTTAGGGGCTCCTGAGATTAAGGAAATTGAAACAAAGAGAGTCGATAAGAATACGGCGGATATTTCGTTTATATCCGATAGTGCAGGAATGATTTATTATATGGCGGTTCCGACCAGTGCGTCTAGGCAGGCGTTATCTAGACAGGCAATAGGAACACAGATACCACAGACTGGACAGGATGTGCAAGAGCAGGGTGAAGCAATGCAGATTGATCAGGAAGGAATTCACAATATAACGATAACTGGTTTAAATGAGAATCAGGCTTATACGATTTATCTTGCTGCTGCACAGGGAGAAGGAGAAAATGCGGTGCTTCGTGGTTCTGCATTAATTGCTGCACAGCCGGCAGGCGGAGATTCTGGAGAAAATGTGGGACAGATAGAGATTACAGAAGCAGATGCTGTTTCGAACAGTAAGATAAAAGTGGTATTCAATCAGCCGATAAAAGAGACGCTGACATTGGATAATATTAATGTAGAATGTGTAAATGGAGAGGTTCATATTGGAGGAATAGAGACAGAGGATAACCAGACTTATTATATTCCGATGCAGCCTTATTGGTTTATGAATAGTAAGACAGGATATACGGTATACATAACCTTATCAGATGGTACGAAGTTGGAGAAAAAGTTCTATACTGATTTTGATTATCCTAATATAAATGAAATATTGGTAAAGAGGATTGCAGCAGATGAAATTGAAGTAACGTTTCGGTCGAATGAGGGAGGCGTATTCTATTATGGAACAACGGAAAATCCAGAGGAGAGTGAGCTTCCGACAGCGGATGAAATTGTAGAAAATGGTCAAAAGGCAAATTTGGCAGGTGGTCAGAATCGGTTAAATGTAAAAATAGATCCAAATGATAAGTTATTTTATCTTGTACCAGTTGATTCAAAGGGAAATCGGCCTCCGAGATATCCAGAGAGAGAGGCTATTCCAGATGAAATAGAAGAACCAGGGACGGATAATGATAATGTAGAAAATATTGAAAAGATTGTATATTCTACAAATAGTATAGGGTATCATAGACTTACGGTGACATTTAAAGAGCCGATTGATATTCTTTGGGTAGAAGAAAACGATATAAAGATTTATCCTTTAGATGGGCAGGGATTGGAAACACAGCCTAGAATTGTGGAACGTGGAGAAACATATGATGGACCAAATGTTGTTTATTTGCAATATAATATTAAGTTCCCTAGTGGAAGATATGAATTAGAGATTCCTTATGAAGGTGTGTATTATAGAAAAGAGTTTGAGATAAATTAGGGATAGTATTATTTAAGTAGTGGGGTTTAGGATAAAAGGGACTGCTGCGTTGGGCGGCAGTCTCTTTTTTATGTATGGTATGTATGAAAAGGAAGTTTTGTATATAATTGGTTTTGCTGAGGAGGTCTGGAGGATTATTTTTTGAGGGAGGATGGGATGGGGAGGGGGACGCCAGAGTGGGAAAGAGATTCCTTCCCGCTGTTCCGCTCTACGGAAAGTAAGAACGTCTAGTGCTTCTGAATCGATGTGCATCTAGCCGGACGGACCAGGGTGCATTCGCCCGTATAGCGGGCTAAACACACCCCTTTTTTTGCCATTCGAGAATGGCA
>CAJUEI010000187.1 GCA_910585255.1 uncultured Lachnospiraceae bacterium | reverse complement strand
GTGCTTGTTATAAAGAAGAACAAAAGGTATTTATTTGGGATACAGCAAAAATGGAACCAGGAAGCTATCAGGTAGTGATGGCTGCTGATGATGGAATTCTTGTAGAGTATGGAATATTTTTGGTAGAAATTGGTTTAACGAAAGAAAGTAAATAATAGATATAGCTGAAAAATATAGAGTTTACCTCTAAAATAGAAAAAAAGAAATTGGAGGTAACAAAATGTCACAAATCTATGGCTATATTCGGGTATCTACCCGTGAACAGAGTGAGGATAGGCAGATAATGGCTTTAGCTGCCTGCCAGATACCACAGAACAATTTATTTTCAGACAAGCAGAGTGGAAAGGACTTTAATCGTCCGGCATATCAGCGGTTGATTAAAAAATTAAAACCGGGAGATCTTTTAATTATTAAAAGTATTGATCGGCTTGGACGAAATTATGAGGAGATTTTGGAGCAGTGGAGGTATATTACAAAAGAAATTCATGCCGATATTCGTGTATTGGATATGCCACTTTTAGATACCAGTATTTATCGGGACTTGACAGGAACATTGATTGCTGATATTGTATTACAGCTTCTTTCCTATGTGGCACAGAGTGAGCGGGAAAATATTCACCAGCGGCAGGCAGAAGGAATTGCTGCTGCCAAAGCCAAAGGAGTAAAATTTGGACGAAAAAAGAAACCTCTGCCAAAAGATTTTAATGAGTGGTATTTGCGTTGGCGTAGAAGAGAAATTACGGCTCAGGAACTCTCAAAACATTTAGATCTACATATTACAACTATTTATCAGCGAGCCAGAGAACAGGGATTGCCCTTTGTCTCTATGACAAAGAAAGAATAGAAAAAATTTTTAATGATAAAAGGAGAAAAAAAGAATGTATCAGGCAGAAAAAACACGCTATCAGAAAATGAAATATTATCGCTGCGGAAAGAGCGGATTAAAGCTTCCGGCAGTTTCTCTTGGACTGTGGCATAATTTTGGCAGCAATGCCGCTTTTGACAATATGAAAGAGTTATGTCAGACAGCATTTGATTTAGGAATTACACATTTTGATTTGGCAAATAATTATGGACCGCAGGAAGGAAGTGCAGAGGAGAATTTTGGGCGGATTTTAAAAAGCGGATTGGGGCGTTATCGTGATGAATTGGTTATTTCTACAAAGGCAGGATATGAGATGTGGGAAGGTCCTTATGGAAATGGAGGATCCAAAAAATATCTGACTGCTAGTTTGGATCAGAGTTTAAAGCGGATGGGATTGGACTATGTAGATATTTTTTATCATCACCGTCCAGATCCAGATACACCGTTAGAGGAGACCATATCGGCATTGGACGGAATTGTGCGGAGCGGAAAGGCACTTTATATTGGAATTTCAAATTATAATAAAGAGCAGACTATGCAGGCACAGGCACTTTTCCAGCAATGGAAGACACCGTTTATTATTAATCAGAGAAAATATTCTATGCTGGAGAGAGGAATCGAGACAGAGGGATTAAAGGAATATGCGGCGAAAAATGGAATTGGGATTATTGCGTTTTGTCCGTTGGCACAGGGGCTTTTAACAGAAAAATATAAAAATGAGATTCCAAAGGACAGCCGGATTCGGACGGATGGGAGGTTTTTAAAGGAACATGCGTTGTCGGAAGAGTATAGAAAAAAGGTTGGGGCATTAAGTGAGATAGCGGTAAAGCGGGGGCAGTCCTTGGCACAGATGGCACTTTCTTGGGTGTTGAGAGATGGAGAGGTGACTTCTGTATTGATAGGGGCGTCTAAGGCGGAGCAGATTCGGGAAAATGTACAGATTGTATCGGCAGAAGGGTTTACAGAGGAGGAGTTAAAGCAGATAGAGGGGATATTAGAGGGAAATTAGGTTTTATGTGGAGGACGCAAGTACCATAAGGGAATTCTCTGCTGGGGCCGTTTGCACTAAGGCTTCCTCGCAGCGGACACATAAGGCACGAAAGAACCGTGCCTAAGTGCCGGCGGGAAGCAATACCCCTGCAGAGATTTCCCTTATGGTACTTGCTGTATATTCCGACCGAAACGTTTATTTGATACATTTTCTTATATCGAAAGTTTTATTCCTTTTTTATCATTTATAAAAAAGCCTTTGTATAAAGTGGATGTTTTGCTATAGAGCAAAGTGTTTGCATAGAGCAGAGATTTTGTATAGGGTAAATCATTTGTACAGGACAGATAGTTTGGCTGGAATAGACAGCTTGCCGCATAGAGGGAATCTCTGCAGGGGTATTGCTTCCCGCCGGCACTTAGGCACGGTTCTTTCGTGCCTTATGTGTCCGCTGCGAGGAAGCCTTAGTGCAAACGGCCCCAGCAGAGATTCCCTCTATGCGGCAGGCGTGCGATTGGATAGATAGTAAGTATCTAGTTAATTAATAAGTAAGTTTTTAGGAAATTTATCCTAATAAAAAAAAGGAAACAAGAAAAAAATCAGATTCTAAGCAATATTTTGGAAAATAAGAGAAAAGGATCAAAAAATAGGCTGTTAAAATTAGGAAATTATGTTACAATAGAAAAAATCGAAATAGGATAGGATCAATGGAGGGAAAGAGATATGAAGAAAAATCGAATTCTGCAGGTTTGGAGAATATTATATCCGCCGCTTTTGTATTTTATTATTAGTTACGTGGTACAGTTGGTTGGAATTTTAGTATTGATTCAAATTCAGCACACTACGGTTTGGGATTTAACGAATCCAGAGGAACTGCAGCTTTATGTAATGGAAATTTATAATAAAAATGCTATGCTGCTTACCATGATTTCTGCACTTGTTACGATTCCTATTTGTATTTTGCTTTATCAAAAGGACAAAAACAGACAAAATTATGTTACGTCTGTTCCTAAGAAGATTTCTCTGCAGCAGTGGTGTTGGATTGCACTGCTTGGGATGGCGGCAAGTGTCAGTCTAAATGATTGGATTGCCTTAAGCGGAATTATTCTTATCTTTGACGGATTTGAACAGGTAGCAGAGGCTTTGTATGGCGGAAATCTTTTTATTGAGTTTCTTGCGATTGTAATTGCAGCTCCTTTGGTAGAAGAGTTGCTTTTTAGAGGGCTGGTATATCGAAGGACTCGGGAATTAGCTGGTGCAAAAGTCGCTATTATTTTATCTGCATTGTATTTTGGAGTATATCATATGAATGTAGTACAGGGACTTTATGCATTTTTGCTGGGAATTCTGCTGGCTTGGGTAGGAGAGAAATACCAGTCTCTATGGGCACCGATTTTATTTCATGCCGCAGCGAATTTTTTATCTGTTATCTATACGGAATGGGAGATGCCTTATCGGGTAACTGTGGTAGGTGTTATTTTGGAAATTCTTATTTCTACCATACTGATGATTTATGCAATTGTACGTATCCATAGAACGGCATAGACAGGAGGTGAGAAAGATGTATCATACCGTAATAGTGGGCTGCGGATTTGCTGGTGCGGTAATGGCAAGAGAGCTGGCGGAGCGTGGCAGAGAAAAGGTATTAATACTTGAAAAAAGAGGACATATCGCTGGAAATTGTTATGATACGTATGATCGCTATGGAATATTAATTCATCAGTATGGACCGCATATTTTTCATACGGATTCGGAACGGGTTTATCAGTATTTGTCCCGTTTTACGGAGTGGTATGATTATACACATGAAGTTGTAGCAAATGTAAATGGGCAGCTAATACCAGTGCCGTTTAGTTTATCTACTTTACATATGGTATTCGGAGAGGAAATGGCGGAAAAATTGGAGAAGAAGCTGTTAGAAGAATTTGGAATGGGAACCCGAGTACCGATTTTAAAGCTGTGTGAGGCGGAAGATCCAGATTTGCAGGCAGTGGCAGAGTATGTATATGAACATATTTTTCTGCGTTATACCATGAAGCAGTGGGGGCAGAAGCCGGAAGAAATTTCACCGGAAGTAACGGGTCGTGTACCGGTTCTGCTTTCAAAGGATATCCGCTATTTTTCGGATCACTATCAGGGGATGCCCCTTTTTGGATATAAGGAATTATTTAAGGAAATATTGTCCTATCCATCGATTGATATTCAGTTTCATACGGATGCAAAAGATGTTTTAAAACTGGAAAATGGGGAAAACTATCTGTATGGAGAACGGTATCCGGGGAAAATTATCTATACCGGACCGATTGACGAATTTTTTCATTGTTGTTATGGCAGGCTGCCATATCGTTCATTAAGATTTGTATTAGAGCATTATAAGGAGGATTCTTACCAGCCAAAAGCGGTTGTAAATTATACGGTAAGTGAGGAATATACCAGGATTACAGAATTTAAAAAGCTGACTGGACAGGAGGCAGTAGGGACGACCATTATGAAGGAGTATCCATGTGCCTATACCGACAGCAAAACACAGATTCCTTATTATGCAATATTAAAGGAAGAAAATTTGGGGTTATATCGAAAATATCGAGCACTTGTAAGAAAATATCCAAACTTTTATCTGCTGGGCAGACTGGCAGAATATAAGTATTATAATATGGATGCAATTGTTGAAAAAGCGTTGTTACTTGCTGATGAACTGGTCAAAAAATAGGAGGTACATTACATTATGAAATTGTTATCGGTCACAGTTCCTTGCTATAATTCGGAAGCATATATGGAGCACTGTGTAAAGACCTTACTGGCAGGTGGGGAGTTTGTAGAAATTATTATTGTGGATGATGGCTCGAAGGACAGAACAGCAGAAATTGCGGATCGGCTTGCGGCGGAACACCCAAGTGTGATAAAAGCGATTCATCAGGAAAATGGCGGACATGGAGAAGCAGTTAATACGGGGCTTTCCTATGCGACCGGAAAGTATTTTAAAGTGGTGGACAGTGATGATTGGGTAAATGAAAAGGCTTATGCCGAGATTCTGTCATTTTTAGAGACAGTTGTTTCAGAGGATAGGGAACTGGATATGCTGATTTCTAATTTTGTCTATGAAAAAGAAAGTGTAAAGAGAAAAAAAGTAATGAAATATACACGTGCCATTCCAGAAAAGCAATTTCTTACTTGGGATGAGATTCATGGATTTACCAGAGGACATTATATTTTAATGCATTCGGTAATTTACCGGACACAGATGTTAAAAGACTGCGGATTAAAGCTGCCGGCACATACATTTTACGTAGACAATATTTTTGTCTATCAGCCTTTGCCTTATGTCAAATCACTGTATTATCTAAATGTGAATTTTTATCGCTATTTTATTGGCAGAGAGGATCAGTCAGTGAATGAAAAGGTGATGATCTCTCGAATCGATCAGCAGCTTCGGGTCAATAAATTAATGATTGATATGTATGATCTGTTGGATAAAGAGCAGATTCCGTCCGAAAAGCTGCGGCATTATATGATACAGTATTTAGAAATTATTATGACGGTTTCTTCGATTATGTTAATTCGAGCAGGGGAAAAGGAAGATCTGGCGAAGAAAAAAGAACTTTGGCTGTATTTAAAGCAAAAGGATCGAAAACTCTATCGAAAACTGCGCTATGGAGTATTGGGGAGAACCATGAATCTGCCTGGCAGGGGGGGAAGGAAATGTTCGGAAATGGGGTATAAGATTACCCAAAAGTTTTTTGGATTTAATTAAACATTTCTTAATTTTTTCTTTATATTAAAAAATAAATATTGTGTTATAGAAAGAGTTGTGGTATAATCCGCACGTAACAAAAAGAATGCAGGAAAAAGATGGGGGTTCCTGCAGAGAGACCGATTCGATAGAATAGGTTTTTAGTGAAGAAGGGTGGTTTTAGATGAAAAAGTGGATAGGGAAATATGGGCATGCATGGTGCCTGCTTTATGTGTTGATTTATCTTCCATGGTTTGCCTTTTTGGAAAAGAATGTGACAAAATATCATTTGGTACATTCCTCTTTGGATGATTGGATTCCGTTTTGTGAATATTTTATTATCCCTTATTTGTTGTGGTTTGCTTATGTTTCAATAGCGGTGCTGTATTTCTTTTTTACTTCAAAAAAGGAATATTATCAGCTTTGTACATTTTTATTTGTAGGAATGACAATCAGTTTGATTATCTGCACCATTTGGCCAAACGGACATGATTTGCGTCCGGCGGAATTTGTCAGAGAGAATGTCTTTACACGTATGGTTGAAGTTTTATATACGGCGGATACTTCTACCAATGTATTTCCAAGTATTCATGTATTTAATTCAATTGGGGTGCAGATTGCGGTTCAAAACAGTGAACGGCTTCGAAATAAACGGTGGATTCGGGTACTGTCGGGAGTGCTTTGTATTTCTATTATCTGTTCTACTGTATTGTTAAAGCAACATTCGATTTTAGATGTATTTGGAGGAATTGCACTTGGGGCAATTATGAATTATTTTGTATATCGAACAGAGCGGGGATGGGGACGTCAGGAAGAATTAAAAAAGCAGTGGGATTAAAGATTGGATATTGATTGTGCCGGATGCGGAAAGGAGAGTGTCTTTTTCGTATCCGGCTTAAATTTTATGTTTCAAGAATAGATTTTACTCGATTGATCAGCATAGAAATAGCTACTTCGTTTTGCCCGCCTCTTGGTATAATGAGATCGGCATATCGTTTGCTGGGTTCTACAAATTTGTCATGCATGGGTTTTACAGTGGTAGTATATTGCTCTACAATAGAGTCTATGCTTCTGGCACGTTCGTTTATATCCCGGAGCATACGGCGGATAAAACGGATATCAGCGTCTGTATCAACAAAAACTTTGATATCCATTAGATTTCTTAGAGATTCATTTTCAAATATTAGGATTCCCTCTATTACAATCACTTTGGCGGGGGAAATTTGAATGACCTCTTTGGAGCGGTTATGGATGCTGTAGTCGTAAATGGGGCATTGGATGGGGATGCCTTTTTTAAGTTGGTGGATATCGGATATCATTCGTTCTGTGTCAAAGGCATTTGGGTGATCGTAGTTGATTTTGCAGCGTTCTTCGTATGGAAGATCGTTGTGGGAGAGATAGTAGCTGTCGTGACAGATTAGGATTAAATCGTTGGTAAATGATTCTTTTAGGCGGGCAGCTACAGTGGTTTTTCCAGATGCACTGCCTCCTGCTATGCCGATGATAATGGTGTTTTGCATAAGTGTTCTCCTTTTGTTGTTTGATATGTTTGTTGTGGCAGGGGGAGGGGTTTGATTATGTATTATAGCATGAAATGGGGGAGGGAGGCAAGAGGGGGAGGACGCCGGAGTGGGGAAGTGGTATGGCAACACTGTTCCGCTCTACGGAAAAGTAGAAGCTCTAAGACTTCTGAGTTTACATCTATTCAACCGGACGGACCGGGGTGCAATTCGCCCGTACAGCGGGCTAAACACACCCCT
>CAJUEI010000186.1 GCA_910585255.1 uncultured Lachnospiraceae bacterium | reverse complement strand
CCGCTTTCGCCTTGGCGGCTTAGAAGCGGGGGACTTCCTTGATGAGGTTAAAAAGTTGCTACCGAGAAAAAGAGAACGCCTACAATAATAAAGCAGATTAGGATAGAGATAAACCAGCTGCTTTCTGATGGATTATATTGTTTCATATTGTACCTCGCATTTTTGTTCTTTGATTGTTATTGTGTTATTTTTACCCAATAGTTAGGAATGGGGATCTTTTTTATCGAGTAGAATTATGATAACATTATTGCAGGCAAATGTAAAGAGAGGACAGAAAAAGTTCAAGATGTCAGATAACTAGAATGGTTGTTTCAAGTGAGGAGAAGAAAAATGTATATAATAGCAGGGCTGGGAAATCCAACCTATCAGTATGCACGGACAAGACACAATATCGGATTTGAAGTAATTGATGAGCTTGCCGATAGAAACGGGATTGCAATGGATCTGCAAAAGCATCGGGCTGTTTGCGGGAAGGGGAGTATTGCAGGGGAAAAAGTGATTCTTCTGCAGCCGCAGACCTATATGAATTTAAGTGGGGAAAGTATACAAGACGCGGTTAGATATTATAAGATTAATCCCAAGGAAGAACTACTGGTGATTTTTGATGATATCAGTCTGGATGTGGGGAGGATTCGGCTTCGGGCAAAGGGGAGTGCAGGGGGACACAATGGAATAAAAAGTATTATTGCCTGTCTGGGAACAGATGAATTTCAAAGGATTAAAGTGGGAGTTGGAGATAAACCAAAGGGATGGGATTTGGCTAATTATGTATTAAGCCGTTTTAACGAGGAAGATCGAAAAACAGCGGATGAAAGCGTGGAGCGTGCGGCTGAGGCAGCGGAGTGTATTATACAAAAGGGGATTGAGACAGCGATGAATTTGTTTCATTCAAAAGTAGGAAAAGAATAAAAAATTATTTTTATAGATAAATTGGTTAGAAAGAAAAATGAATAGTATGGCAAGGGACTGCCAAAGAGGGAGGAGAGTATGAATTGTATTACAACTCCTTTAACAGAGTTGAAAGAAGTAGAGGAACTGCATAACTGGCTGAAAGATCGGCAGAAGACAATAGGAAAAAGAAGCGGTGCTCTTTTTGCCTGCGGCTGTATCGACTCGCAAAAAGCACATTTTATTGCTGGATGCGGAGAAGAGTTTGCCTACAAGCTGATTATTACATTCAGTGAAGCACGGGCAAGGGAACTTTACGAAGATTATAAGTGTTTTGATGAAGAGGTGGTCTGTTATCCGGCAAAGGATTTTATCTTCTATAGTGCAGATATTCATGGAAATCTAATCGTACAGGAACGTATCAGAGCGATTCAGGCTTTGTTAGAGAAGAAGCGGCTGGTGGTAATTGTTACGATTGATGGATGTATGGATAAAATTTTACCGCTTCCTTTGATCAAGCAGAGTATTCTGCATATTTCAGATACCGATTGTATTAACAGTGAAGAATTGCTCAGGCGATTAGTTCGGATGGGATATGAGCGGGTACAGCAGGTGGAAGGACGGGGAGAGTTTGCTATGAGAGGAGGGATTATTGATATCTTTCCTTTGACAGAAGAAGTACCTTATCGGATTGAACTATGGGGAGATGAAGTGGATTCTATCCGTACCTTTCATGTACAGAGTCAGCGGTCAATTGAACAGCAGAAAGAAATTGTGTTATATCCGGCAGCAGAGATGATTTTAGATCCTCCTATTATACAGCAGGGAATTCAAAGAATAGAAGCTGATTTAAAAAAGCAGGTTGCCCTATTTCAAAAAGAGGGAAAACAGGAGGAAGCACGAAGAATCCACAGCCTGATAACAGAAGCAATAGAGCAGATAAAAAGTACAAAGTCAGTGATTTCTTTAGATGCATATCTGCCCTATTTTTATATAGAGACGGTCAGTTTTTTAGACTATTTTCCTCTGGAACAGACCTTGATATTTTTAGATGAGCCAGTGCGGGTTGGAGAGAAAGCCGACACGTTGGAAACGGAATTTCAAGAGAGTATGATTCACCGTTTAGAAAAAGGATATATTTTGCCAAAGCAGACAGAAGTACTATATGGAACGAAAGAAACTTTTGCAAGAATACAGAAGAATGGATTAATTGCAATGGGAGTATTAGATCAGAAGCAAAATTATATCAGTCTTTCAGAAACGGTTTATTTTCATGTGCAAAATGTAAATTCCTACCACAACAATTTTGATCTTTTAGTAAAAGATCTAATCCGCTATAAAAAGCAGGGCTATCGGGTCGTGCTGCTGTCAAATTCTAGAACCAGGACAGCGAGGTTAGCACAGGATCTGCGGGAACAAGAATTGTCAGCTTATAGTCGTGATTCCTTAGAAAATCCGGTACAGCCAGGAGAGATTTTAGTGACTTATGGATATGTGCACCGTGGATTTGAGTATCCCCAGTTAAAATTTGTTGTAATGACAGAAGCCGATATCTTTGGAATAGAGAAAAAGAAGCGAAAAAAGACTGTCTATGAGGGACAGAAAATTCAAAACTTTACCGATTTAACTATAGGTGATTATGTCGTACATGAAAACCATGGGTTAGGGGTATACCGGGGAATTGAAAAGATGGAGGTAGAAGGGGTAACAAAGGATTATATTAAAATTGAGTATGAAGGAGGCAGCAATCTGTATATACAGGCAACACAGTTGGATCTGCTTCAAAAGTATGCTGGAGCCGGGGCAAAACCTCCTAAGTTAAACACATTAGGAGGAAAGGAATGGCATAAGACAAAATCAAAAGTCTATCGGGCAGTTCGGGATATTGCAAAGGATCTGGTCGAACTCTACGCTAAGCGGCAGGCAAAGTCCGGTTTTCAGTATGGACCAGATACGGTTTGGCAGAGAGAGTTTGAAGAGACATTTCCTTATGAAGAAACCAAAGATCAGCTTACAGCGATTGAAGAGACTAAGCGGGATATGGAAAGCAAGAAAATTATGGATCGGCTGATCTGCGGAGATGTCGGATATGGAAAGACAGAAATTGCAATTCGTGCTGCCTTTAAAGCAGTAATGGAAAGCAAGCAGGTCGTATATCTGGTGCCGACTACCATTTTGGCACAGCAGCACTATCATACCTTTGTAGAGCGGATGAAAAATTTTCCAATTCGGGTAGACTTACTCTCCCGTTTTCGAACTCCCTCTCAGCAGAAACACACTTTGGAGGGACTAAAGAAAGGATTGGTAGATATTGTAATTGGAACCCATCGAGTTCTTTCTAAAGATCTGCAGTATAAGGATTTGGGGCTTTTAATAGTGGATGAAGAGCAGCGATTTGGTGTAACGCATAAAGAAAAGATAAAGCAGATAAAAGAAAGTGTGGATGTATTGACACTAACGGCAACGCCGATTCCTCGTACTCTTCATATGAGCTTAATCGGGATTCGGGATATGAGTATTTTAGAAGAGCCGCCGGTGGATCGCCTGCCGATTCAGACCTATGTAATGGAATATCAGGATGAAATGGTGCGGGAAGCGATTAATCGGGAGTTAAACCGAGGCGGGCAGGTCTACTATGTCTACAATCGAGTCAACAATATTGAAGAAATTGCCAGTCATGTTGCTTCTTTAGTGCCTGATGCACATGTTAAGTATGCACATGGGCAGATGCGGGAGCATCAGTTAGAAAAGATTATGTATGACTATATCAACGGAGAGATTGATGTATTAGTATCTACAACAATTATAGAAACCGGATTGGATATCTCCAATGCCAATACGATGATTATTCATGATGCCGATCAGCTTGGATTGGCACAGCTCTACCAGCTTCGGGGACGTGTAGGGCGTTCGAATCGAACTTCTTATGCATTTTTAATGTATAAAAGGGATAAGATGCTGAAAGAGGTTGCGGAGAAACGATTGGCTGCAATCCGGGAATTTACAGAACTTGGTTCTGGATTTAAGATTGCTATGCGGGATTTAGAGATTCGTGGTGCAGGCAATATTCTTGGTGCGGAACAGCATGGACATATGGAAGCGGTCGGATACGATCTCTATTGCAAAATGTTAAATGAAGCGGTGAAGAATTTAAAAGGGATTGGTGAGGAGAAAAAATTTGATACCAGTATTGATTTAGATATCAATGCTTTTATTCCTTCTGTCTATATTAAAGATGAAATCCATAAGCTGGATATCTATAAACGAATTGCCGGAATTGAGAATGAAGAGGAATATATGGATATGCAGGACGAACTTACCGACCGCTTTGGAGTTATGCCAAAGTCAGTAGAAAATCTTTTGCAGGTAGCATGGCTGAAGGCTGCCGCACATCGGCTGGATATCTTGGAGATCAAGGGAAATCGACAGGAGATTCGAATTACAATGTATGAAAACGCTGTTATAGACGGAACAAAAGTCCCGCTTTTTTTGGAATACTATCGGAACCAGATCAAACTAAAAGTTGGGAAGAATCCTTATTTTTTATATAGTTATGGAAAAAATGACAACAAAAGCGAAGAGGGACAATTAGAGAAGGTAAAAGAGATTTTGGAAAAAATGGAGAAGGTATTTGGAGAGAATGAATGAGTATCTCTCAGGCTAAGCAGATAGAAGGAAATCGAGTGAGATGGGATGTTACATTATAAATTATACATAAGAAAAATAAGAAAAAATAGGAATGAGAAAATTAAAATTGGGAGTAGGTAGGAATCGTAATAATAGAACGAGATAAAGAAGAAAGAGCAGGACGGATAATGGAATAAAAAAGGAGAAACGATATGAGCAGAAAAGAGCCCAAAAAGGGAGAAACAAAAAAATTTGATACAGTCATTCAGTTAATGGAGCAGCTGAAAGAAGAGATCCAGCTCCCCGGGTGCAGTATTCAAATTATGCAGCATGGGGAGTGTGTATTAACATATTATACTGGACTGGCAGATATAGAAAAACAACGAAAAATAGAAAAGGATACATTATTTCGTATTTTTTCTATGACAAAGCTAATCACTTGTACCTGTGCCATGCAGCTCTATGAACAGGGGAGATTTGATTTAAATGAACCACTGTATTTCTATCTGCCGGAATATAAACAGGTAAAAGTATGTTCTGAGGTAACACCAGACTGTAAATCGGCAGCGGATGCTAAAAAACCGATTTTAATTAAGGATTTATTTCGAATGGGAGCGGGATTTACTTATGGCGGCAGTG
The DNA here is from genome assembly GCA_910585255.1 of uncultured Lachnospiraceae bacterium. GTDB lineage: Bacteria > Bacillota > Clostridia > Lachnospirales > Lachnospiraceae > MGBC114844. Next base: position 2,252 of record CAJUEI010000186.1, on the reverse strand, counting down.
CCTGTTTAACGGAGAAAGAGACAGAAAAGCTTTTAGAGAAGATAGATAGAAGTGTCGGGTCAAAGGAGGGTTCGATTACCACTCGGGAAGCGATCCGGGAATTGTCGGCGGTTCCTCTTGCTTTTGAGCCGGGAACACATTGGCGGTATGGAATGTCGCATGATGTATTGGGAGCTTTTATTGAAGAGATTTCTGGAATGAAATTGGAAGATTATATGAAACGGTTTATTTTTGAGCCGCTGGGTATGACAGAGACCGCTTTTCATTGGGAGACAGAGAGATTGAACCAGAGACTTGCCGGGATCTATACCATAGAGAATGGAAAACGGAAAGATGCACAGATATTTGATAAACATTATACCAAAGAGAGCCGGTATGACAGCGGCGGTTCTGGTTTGCTTTCCACACTTGGAGATTATATGAAATTTGCCAATACAATGGCATTGGGCGGAACAAATCGGGACGGTGTTCGTCTGCTTGGCAGAAAGACATTAAATCTGATGCGGATGGATCATTTAAGTGAGGAGATGAAGTTAGATTATAATTGGGATCACCAGGCGGCTTACAGTTATGGTCTGGGATGCCGAACAATGCTTTATCCGCAGAAGGGCGGATGTAATTCTTCTTATGGTGAATTTGGCTGGAGCGGAAAAGCAGGCAGTCTTGTATTTATGGATACAGAGGAAGAACTGGCGGTGGTCTATATGCAGCAGATGCTGCCTAGTTTTGAAAATTATATTATGCCCCGGCTTAGAAATGTGATATATGGGTGTTTGTAATGCTGGTTGAGTTTCAAGAAAATAATAAACAAAATAGGTGTAAAAATGGAAAAAATATTATATGTATCGGATTTGGACGGAACGTTGTTAAATAGAAGGGATCGGATTAATTCGAAAAGTATAGAGATAATAAATGAATTTATTGAAAAAGGGATGTGTTTTACTTACGCTACTGCGAGATCATTGGTATCTGCCTCGGCAGTGACAAAAGGATTATCGGTTTATATTCCGATTATTGCATATAATGGGGCTTTTATCTTTCACCCTGTAACAGGGAAGGTTTTATCACAGGAGAAATTTTTAAAAGAGGAGATAGAGAAGGTAATTATGGTGCTGGATCAATATAAGATTTCTCCATTAGTATATTCATTAATAGATGGTGCGGAAAAGGTATCGTGGGTTAGAGGAAGGGAAAATGAAGGAATACAACGCTATTTGGATTTAAGAAAAGGGGACAGGCGATTGCGGTATGTGCCAAATAGGGAAGAGTTATATCAGGGTGAAATATTTTATTTTACATGCATTGGTGAAAGAGAAGTGCTTCAGCCGATAGCAGATATTTTTTTAAAAGACAGCAGATATCATTGCACGATTCAACAGGAATTATATAGACCGGAGTTTTGGTGTGAAATTATGCCGGCAAGTGCAACGAAAGCAAATGCAGTTATAAAATTAAAGAAGCTTTGGAATTGTAGTAAAGTGATAGCATTTGGTGATGCCGTCAATGATATTCCGATGTTTCAGATATCCGATGAAGCTTATGCTGTAGAAAATGCTGCTGCTGAGTTAAAAGCTTTGGCTACGGGGATAATAGGAAGCAATGAGGAAGACGGAGTAGCAGAATGGCTGAAGAAAAATGCTGTTTTTTAAGTGAAAAGAAAAATTTATAGTTTGTTTTATATTTTAACCTCATCAAGGAAGTCCCAACCCGCTGCTTTCGCCTTGGCGGCTTAGAAGCGGGGGACTTCCTTGATGAGATTAAAAAATGCTGGGGCAGATATTACCTGCCTCTATGCTTTTCTTTCTTTTTCTGTTGTTTCAGTTCAAACTGTCGTTTTTTTCTGTTTCCTGCTGCTTCCGGTTCATAATCCTGTGTTCAGTTTTTAACTTCTCCTGCTGTAATTTCAAAGCTTGCTGCGATTTTGTACCTATTCTAGTATTTTGTATTTGTTTCCGTATTTTATGCTGTATTCGTTTAGGATTGGGAGCGGTTTCTTTTACATCAGCAGCTATAGCCGGACTAAATCGTAACGGATAGTAATTTTTTAAAATAAAATTATACACCTCATAGTTTTTTGGTTCTGTGCCGAAAGTGACTTTGCATACAGATAGTTTGCCTTTTGCTATACGTTCAAATATGCCTACCCAAAACGGTTCTTCAAAAAATACCGTTAATTTGCCAGAAACTTTGTCCATGATAATTCCTCCTTAAAATGATTGTAATGAACAAAGAACGGACGACCCTAAGGAGGG
>CAJUEI010000185.1 GCA_910585255.1 uncultured Lachnospiraceae bacterium | reverse complement strand
CTTCTATAAAAAATCCCCTACTTTTTTTGACAAATATTTCAAAAAATTTTTTCCATATTCATCTAATCTTTTTTACTATCATATCCTTTTACTAGCAAAATACAGTTTCCAATCTAAAATTAAGAAATGTTTTCACTAATCCCCTTTTTTCTTAATTCACCTCCAATCACAATATGGTATATTTATTCAGAAATAATATAGACAAGACAAACGATTCTATCAGCAAAATTAATCTTCCTATTTTATTCTATTACTTAAATAGCTTTTATTTCAAATTGAACGATTTCTTCTTATTGCCTCTATCCATTTTCTCCTAACTAAATACAATTTGATTATAACTCTAATTCGATTATTTGAACATAACAAAAGAGTTGCTTTTTTTATTAAAATTTAAAAAGACAACCCTTTTGTTATGTTCATTTCCTAATAAATGATATAGAATAAAAACTATTCACTTATATAAAACTACAACAAAGGAGAATATCATTATGAAAACAAAAAAATCACTTACCAAAAATTTATTATTATTACTTTTATGCCTTAGTTTCCTTACTCCAATAGCAGCTAACAATGAGCAGCCTACTTCACCGGATGATCCTACTATTACAACATACTCTGATATGCCAGATATGCCAATAGAACCTTAAATAGTTTCTTTATAAACTTCTTTTATATGAATTTTTATATGTTTATACTGTTTCTTTTTTCCTAAGAACAGATTTAAAGCATAAGAAGCCTTGATATAAGCAAGGCTTTCTTCTTTTGTATACAACATGGTATCCCATAATTTCTCCATGTTCCATCCTTTATCATATAAGGCTAATGACACATTTCCAATTTTTTGCAAACTTAATGCTAATTTAATACAACTTTCTGCTGCTTCTATCGCTTCTTTATAATTCCCTATATTTCCTAATAAATTTCCTATATTCCGCATTGTTAATTCATATCCTACACGATAATACCTTAACGGAAATGGTTGTCTCTCATAAAATTGTTTTATTATATACAAAAGTTCTAATACACTTTTTCCATCTTCTATTTTTCTACAAAAATAAGATATTTCATTAATACACATCACTTCTATTCTTGAAAAATGCCACCGTTTTAATTTCTCATTTACTATATCCTCTGGTACCGTTAAATAAAACGCCTGATTTAGCAACTTAAAACAAGTCTCTGCACTTATCTTCCCTAATCCATACTTTACTAGATTCATACTTAAAAAATATTGTTCCGCAAATATGGTCTTCTCTTTTACCTTTGGCTCCAATTCCTTTAAAAGCTTTTCGGCTTCTTCTAATCTTCCTGTATGTGTCAGCATACTAATCCGAGAGGTAATAGAATGATACTCGGCTTCTCCTATCTGTGAGGTCAATGTACAATTTTCTCCTGACCATTTTAGTTTTTCTAACAATGCCAGCAAGATTTTTTGCTTTGGAAAGTTTTCTCCTCGTTCAATTCTTGATATTGTCACCGGATCGCAAATTCCTTCTGCCAATTCTTCCTGTGTCATTCCCATTCCGATTCGCCTTCCTCGGATGATATCCTGACATAAATATATTTCACCTAATCCAAACGAAATATTCCATATCCATTCCGTTGGTTTTACCTTATATTCCCGATATAACCAACGCAGGCTTTCACAAATAAAATCAATATCTGCCAGCCGACTTTCTATTTCTGATACATTTTCCTGATCTTCTTCTTGAAGGGAATGTTCCTTCAGCAATGCTGCATATTCCTCTAATAACTCAAGTAAATAATAGGAAGATGCCTGATCCTTCAATAAACATAGGCTCTTCTCTGCAATCTCTATTGCCTGTTCTATCCTTCCTTTTCCTCTCAGCAGCTTTATCTGCTGAAATGCTATCTGTGGATACCATTTTACTCTGTCCTGTTCAAAAACCCGATTTTCTAGATAAATTAGAAGTTCCTGATACTGTTCTATTCCATATTCGACTTCCCCTTGTTCCTCTAAAAGCCGCACCTTTAACATCACCAAAGCAATCTCAAAGAAACTATAACACTCTCCCTGCTCTATCTGAAAGCCTTTCTTTTTCTTTGTCAGATTCCACGCCTTTTGTATCCTCTGCTGTATCTGTTCCGTTTTTTCACCATTCTTCCATTCCAACACAGCATTTGCTAATTCATAAAACTGCATAAAAAGAACATGTTTTCCTTTTACTTTCTCTTTATAATTTTCTAAAACTCGTTTTGCTTCTTCCCTTTGATTAGTATCTACAAGAAATACAATTTCCTCTCTAATCCGAATCTCATCCCATTCCTCCTGCCTTATCAGATAAGACAGCTTATCCATCGACACCCCTAATCGCTGAAATAATGCATCTGCAAGGATCTTATCACAAACCCGATCCTCCTTCTTTATCTTCCGCAAATTTTCTTTTGAACACAATCCCTCACATAGCTGAGCCGTTGTAATAGAAGATCGCCTATGTTCATAAGCAATAATTCTTCCATAATCATTTTCCCTTTTCACGAAAATCCCCTTCTTTCTTTTGTTCTTTACACCCCCAAATCATTTATCCATATATCCCACACAATAAACCTATTTCTTCCATTATATACCAAAACAAACCGCATTTTCAATCCATTTTCCTTTCTTCCTAATATCCAAATATCTGAAAAACCAAAAATCAAATAATCTAACGGTAGAAAAAAACAGCCGGAGCGGGGAAGTCCTTCCTTTTGGCTGTGACTTCGGAGGAAAGTTAGAAAGTCTTATGCCTCTGTCGATCCACTAGGATTTTTTGCCATTTCCAAATGGCAAAAAAAGGGGTGTGTTTAGCCCGCTGTACGGGCGAATTGCACCCCGGTTCGTCCTGCTGAATCAGTGTAAATTCAGAGGCATTAGACTTTCTTACTTTCCGAAGAACGGAGCAGCCAAAAGGAAGGACTTCCCCGCTCCAGCGTCCTCTTCCCCTTATTCCTGCCACATTCGTACTAACCAGCTCCTAAAATCCACCCTCTTACTATCTTGTCCAAAACCAATCCCCCCATCCCTTTCTATATCCCGATCGATCAAAATCATCCAACCTTATCCTTTTCATTCAACAACTCCTCTGCCTCCAATCACAAAAATATGCCCGACTGACCATCTATCAGCCGGGCATATAGAAACCATTCTTTTTCCTTTATACTTTACTATTGCGGTTTTTCAACATTGTTTTCTCCTTTTTAAAGAATAAATGTTCACCCTGTTTCTTTCACTATTCCCAAATTTTACATATCAGGCAGCTTCCATCCTTTTTTAATCCTGCTATACAGCCACCATTTACACTTATTTGTACAATATCACTCCAATTACTCAATTCTTTTTTAATTTCTTCTGTTTTAACTAAATCATAATCGGTATAAAGAATTTTTCCTTCCGAAGTAAGACCTATACCGTAATTAAATCCCTGTTCAACTGCAATTACATTTTTCCAGTTTTTCACATCTAATGTTTCCCTATTTTTCTCTTGTCTCCATGATAGTACTGTTCCATTTTCTCTTAATGCTAAACATCTCGTTGAACAACTACTAATCATTACAACATCTTCTTTTTTATAGATACATTCAAAAGTAGGGACTACTTCCCCCCATCTTTTCTTTACTGTATCGAACACATAAACATTTCCCTTTTCTGTCAAAATATAAGAACCTGATAACTGTATCGGTTTTTCCTCTAGCTGATAACGTTCATATTCATCCCCTAATGTATAAAGAATCTCTCCACTCTGTAATAAAAATAAATTCGTTTCTTCTACCAAATCTAAAGATTTATTCAACCAAGCAAAAGGTTCTTCCTTATTAATTGCTAATACTTTTTGTTTCATATAAATACTATGTCCTGCACTTAAAGGAAAGTTTCTGTTTGAATCTAGATCAATCTCAATCAAACCATCATAATACAAACTGCCATCTCTATTTAAAATGCAAAGATCCTCTCCTGATAAAATTTGTTTGGCATCTGTTGTAACTTCTAAATCTTTCCAAACACCATCCGCTCCATATTTATAAACCTTACCATCCTGAATTCGAAGAGGTGTATTTACTAACAAGGCAAACTGTCCTGGTATATTGACTTGTAAATCTTTTTTTCCATTTACAATCACTTTATGTAATATCAAACATCCAATCAAGCAAAAAGTAATCCCAAAACACCAAATAGGCAATTTTAATTTTCTCATAATTTATAATTTCCTAGTTCTATTATCACTACTTTAGTGCAACAACTCTTTGCTTTGGTGATGAAACATTTACCTTCACGATTGATGAAATATCAACGAAATCACCATTTGCATCACCTGCTAAAAAAGTATAATTTCCACTTTTTTCTAATATAAATGCAACATCATTATCATCAAAAGAAATTTCTTTATACTCCCCTTTTTTCGCTTTATCATCCCAAATAATAATAATCGACTGCACATTTTCCATCTTACTAATTATTTTTTCTTTCTCAATCAACAAATCATATCCTTTTTCTAAATAATGTCCCCAAGTATATTCTCTATATACCAAATCATCCTCCGAACATTCTGATTTTAATAAATTTTCTTTCTGACTAATTTCCTGGTTTTCTATTTTTTGAAATGTTTTATATATATCATTTCCTTTATCTATATTAGAAGATTCAGAAATATGCCCATTTGTAATAGTAGTGATTTGTAATAAAACAGCTACTATTACTACAACAAAAATAAAATTCTTCAAACTATTCCACTTCCTTTCTTTAAAGATAACAGAAAAGATTATCTTTTTTCTTCCACAGGTTCTTTTTCTAATTCGATACAAATATCTTCTTTTACTTTTTTCGCAACCCATATAATTTTACAGAAAAAAATGAATGACAGAAAGGATATCCTATGCAAGTTCTTCTAATATGGTTTTATCTTCTGTTTTCACATAAAGCTATTGCCTTTTAAAAAATCAATATTGGTATCTTTTATCATATAACCCCACCAATTTTTATAGCTATATAATATCACGATTATAAAAGAAAACCAAGTGTTATTTTCTTTAAACTCTTTACTATCGAAATCTGTTTTCTGCACACCTTCCCTTATCATAATTCTTTTTCACTGGTTCTTCTCCATCGAATGTATAAGATTCTTCCGTTAAAAACCACGAAATAGGCATTTTTCGTTTTTCCATCTTTTTCATTCAATCTCTCTCAAGAATTCTTTCTTACCTAATAATTATAGAATAATCATCATTCCACCTATCCACTCTAACAAAATCAGCGAATCACTACTTTATACAATTCCAAACGATTCATATAAAACACATAAAACTCAGATTCACCTATGGAATAGAAAAGTTTCCATTCAGAAGGATATGGTAGATTTTCCTGTTTTTTCACTGTTATATCTTTATCACAATAAATGAGATAAGGCTGTCCAGAATAAGTCATACCTAAAACATTTTGATGAAAGTCCGAACCAAGTACATAAAGGATATCCCAGACTCTTTTCTCTACAAGATTATTTCCCTTTCTATCTTTTAGCATAACAGAATAAGTTGAAGTCAAGTCCTTCTCATCGATTACTTCCATCATTGCACAGATATTTTCTCCCACAAAACATAACTGATACACCCTTTCCCTACTGGGTATTTCAAATTGTTCTACTTTCTCTTCATCTCCAATAAAAACAACACCTTTTCCATTTACTGCCGCATAAAGCATATATTCTGATTTATTTTCTGTTAAAACCATACTTAACGGCAATGTTTCTTCTTCGTCACTCTCATCACAAAGCAAAAGAGAAAGAGAAGGAGTAATTTGATTCTCTTTATCCACTATATTGACGCCAAACTCTCCTGTCTGATAGGAATAATAACTATAAGCAAAGTTTTGATTTCCTAATCGAGCGAGCCATGGAACACTATTCTCATAGGGATAACAGGACTCTGACTTTATTACTTCTGATGTATCACCTTGATATCGTACTATTTGATATTGATAAGAAACAGGATCTTGATTTTTTATAAGATACACACATATTATCTTTCCTTCCAAAAAAATAGCATCTGTACAAAGATAAGAAGGATCTAACATAATTTCTCGACTAATACAATTTTTTTCTGTATCCACCACAACCAGTCTTTTTGTATAGGATGCATATCCCTCTTCACGAAACCCTTCCTCCCCTGCCTTATAATCATAAGAAATATGGAACAAGATATGATTTTCTTCTATATCATAAATAAGAACCACATCCTCTTCTTTCTCTAAATCAAGTAACGAAAGATAATTCACCTTCTCATAACTTTCGATTTGATATTCTTTTGTTTCCATTTGTGTTGTTGTTTCTATTTGTATTGTTGTTTCCAACTTAGTTGCTTCTTCTGTCTCTATCTCTTTATCTTTTCCGCATCCTTGAAGAAGACAAAAAATCATCCCTACCATAACTATATTTTTACAAAATTGTTTTTTATCCATGCAAAATTTTCCTCATATGATAAATTTCTAAGTTTTGTTTCCGCATTACTACCTGACATTCCCTACGAATAACCATTTACTGCAATAAATATTCTTAGTTATGTGAACACTCACACCACTAAAGTGGCGTGCTTCCGATTCTTTAGAAATCGGATTACTTATCTACCATACCGTTCTTAACTCAGAGGTCAGTCACAAAATAGTGACAGGTAGCAAGAATCCTCTGCCTTTAGGCATGGGAAGTGTCAAAATAATTATGGATAAAACAAATAAATTTTTCCATCCCCATTTGAAATACCACAGATATTATCTTGGCAAATCAAATTCTCAAAGTCCCCTTCTTCCAATAATTTATAACAACTACTCTCTGAAATATCATAACAATAAATAAATCCACCATCTAAAAAAAATAATTTATCTTTTATTATTCCATACCAAGAAAAAAGATTTTTTGAGATTTCTCGTACTTCTAATGTATGGAGATCCAATAGGAAATAACGTGAAAAATTTGTATAATAAACAATATAATCAGAAGAAGCCTCTAATCCTTGAATATATTCTGATTTATAGTCTAAGTCTAATAAAACTTGATATCGTATATAAGTATCCGTTGAAATATGATAACTTAAAATATACCAGTTAGTACCATCATAATCTACGGTATAAATATAGTCTTCTGTGATACAAGGATAGGCATAAGGATTATAGCCAAAATTAAATTCTGTTTTTTTTGAAAGAAGTTTTTCTTCTGGATTATAACAAATTAAATCATATCCATATACCATATCCGTTATAGATTGAATTTCTAAATCAGGATATTCTTTTGTTATTTCTTCTTCTGTGTTTAAATAGAAGTAAAGGGCATCCTGATAACAGCTTCCTATATTCGGATCACCAATATTTTCAAAATCTCCTACCTCACAAATTGTAAAACTATTTCGTGTCAAGGGGCCTTTCTGGCCCGGCGCATGGAGGGCGTGCCCTACATCATGGAGGAGTTCA
>CAJUEI010000184.1 GCA_910585255.1 uncultured Lachnospiraceae bacterium | reverse complement strand
AAGAAATGCTTTATTTTTTCAAGCCCACTTAAATCTTTGATTTCTTCTACTGCCTTAAATGGATTGTTCCCCATAAAGATACGAGTTGTAACAGCGTCTATGATTTCATCTTTGGACTTAAAATGATGATAGAACGCTCCGCGTGTCATATCACCTAATTCGTCAACAATATCTTGAATAGTGGTCTGCTCCCACCCGTTTTCTAAAAAAAGTTTTGTCGCTGTGTCCAATATCCTTGCTTCTGTGATTTCGGGATATTTATTTCGTGCCATAAGCTCACCTCTTACAATTAGATACATTTGAATGTTTCTAATTGTATCATTTTATTTTCCCTATGTCAAGTATGTTAAATAGGTCTTATTTTGACTAACTAATAGAACCGTGTGGACATATCCAAGAAGAAAGATGAACCGTAAAATATCAAGTAACCGTAAATGACGGTGCCGGTCAGATGGATCTCTTTCTCTATAATCTCTCTCGTGCATACCCGCATATTTTGTGTTATAATGTTTTATATAATTTTGTTTCTCTCATTTTCCCCTTATCAGAATTTATAATGTCCTGCGGGAAGATATAACACAAGGGAAAAACTTATCTATGACAACCTTAGTGTTTTCAAGGTTTGTCCTTGAGGCTCTTCCAGAATAATTCAGAATACCAGAGACGAGAGAAAAGTATCTTGCAGAAAGCAAAGATAAAGTATTTTTTTGCACAGTTGATAATGATAAACCGATTGGGTTCCTATATTTGAAGGAAACCGGCAGAGACACGGTGGAAGGTAGAAACGGCAGAACAAAGAAACTAGAAGGCAGGAAGGAATAGCCAGAGTGCAGTAGAGCAGCACTGTGACTTCGGAGGAAAGCTAGAAGTTCTTAGACTTCTGTCGATTCACTAGGATTTTTGCCATTCTTGAATGGCAAAAAAGGGGTGTGTTTAGCCCGCTGTACGGGCGAATTGCACCCCGATCCGTCCGGTGGTATACATGTCTATTCAGAAGTCTTAGAAGTTCTGCTTTCCGTAGAGCGGAACAGTGCTGCTCTACTGCACTCTGGCGTCCCCTCGGAATTCCCTTATAAACGATAAAAGAGAAAGAAAAGGAAGGAAAAAATGGATCACATTCAAATTTTAAATTTAAAAACAGAATATCAAAAAAATCCTTGCGGAATTGATATAAAAAATCCCGCTTTTAGCTGGCAGATGAAATCAGAACGATATGGAGCGGCTCAGTGTGCCTATCGAGTTTTGGTTTGGGAGTGGTTAGAAGAGAAGAATCCAGTAAAAGCAGCGGAATTAGAGTCGAAAACGATTTCGTTTGTATGGGATAGTGAAAAAGTAAAATCAACACAGTCGGTTGCTGTTTGCTATCAGGGAGAGGAACTTTTGCCTCGAAAACGATATAGCTGGTGTGTGATTGTTTGGGACGAGCAGGGGGAAGCAGTTGAAAGTGAGTGGAACTGGTTTGAAACCGGTCTTATGGGAACAGGAAAAAACAATTGGAATGGGGCAGAATTTATTGGAAGCCCTAAAACAGGGATCAATACAAGTGCTTTGGAAAATTGGTGTTATCAGGTGGATTTTCAGGTGAGAAAGGGAGATACAGCAGGATTTGCAGTGGCAGCACGGGATCGGGATAACTATGTATTATTTGAGGTAAATTTAAAACAGCGTTGGTTAAGGGCATTTTATTATTCGGACGGTGCTTGGGATAGAGACAGTAAAGCGGAAATAGGTGCAAAAAAAGTGGGATTGGGAAAGAAGGGGGATCGAGAAAAGAAGTATCGGATTTCAGAAGAAGCGGTAGCAGTCGGGACGGAAGAGGGATGGCAGCGGATTTTGTTTTTTGTAAGGAAAAGAGCTGTTATTGTAAAATTAAATGGGGTGGATATAGTAGAGGAAGAAGAGGATTTTTTACCAGAGAATCCTTCTAATCAGCCTAGAAGGGCATTTCTTATGTCGGTTGGATTTCGGCAGTTGAAAAGCAGGGCGGTTTATCGAAATATTCGGATTTCGGATAGCATCACTGGAGAGGTTTATGTGCAAGAGGATTTTTCTGAGACCGGAGGTGTTTTTTCGGCACTTGGAATAGTAAAAAATAGTGAACTGGTGGTGGAAAATGCATTTGAACTTGTCTGTCCCTGTCCGGGACTGCATTTAAAGAAGGAGTTTTGTTTAGATAGGGAGGTTCAGACAGCACGAATATATGCTTCGGCTCGTGGAAGTTATCAGATTTATTTAAATGGGAAACGAGTGGGAGAGGACTATTTGACACCAGGATTTACGGACTATCGGATTCGAATTCCTTATCAGGTTTATTCGGCGGAATCTTATCTACATACAGGGGAAAATAGAATGGTTGTTATGGTGGGAAAGGGGTATTATTCAGGATACTGCGGATATTCGGGAGCTATGATCTATGGGCGGGAAAGTGCTTTTCTTGCACAGATTGTTGTGACCTATCGAGACGGGACAGAGGAAGTGATAAAGACGGATGGGACTTGGCTGTATACGGGGAAAGGACCGCTGATGGATTCGGATTATCTAGACGGAGAGAGTTATGATGCCCGGTTGGAAGAAGGGATTTTTTCTGGTTTGGAACAGATTTGGAAGCCCTGCAAAGTGAAAGAGTGGGGTTCTTTGGTTCAGCCAACAAATGGAAATTTCGAGCAGGAAGCGGAATGGGAATTATCGGCTCAGATTGGAGAGGGAGTAAAAATAGAACGGGTAATAAAGCCAGTTTCTTGTTGGGAAAAGCCAAGCGGACATGTTATTTATGATTTTGGACAAAATATGGTTGGAACAGTGCGGCTTCGGGTAAAGGCAGAACGTGGGACTTCTTTTCGGCTGCGTTATGGGGAGATGTGTAAGAAGAATGGAGAATTGTATATTCAGAATCTTCGAACGGCTGCTAACGCGGATATTTATATTTGTAAAGGAGCAAAAGAAGGAGAGGTATTTGTACCTTCTTTTACGGTGCATGGATTTCGATATGTGGAGATTACAGGGAATGGGAGTTTGCTTTCAGAGATTCCTAGGGAATTTGAGCTGGAGGGACTGGTTTTGTCTAATGTGACACGGGTAACAGGGGCGTTCACTTGTTCGAATCCTTTGATTAACCAGCTTTGGAAAAATATTGAGTGGGGGCAGAGAGGCAATGAACTGCTTGTGCCAACGGATTGCCCGCAGCGAAATGAGCGGATGGGATGGACTGGAGATACCCAGATATTTGCGGGAACGGCTGTTTTTTTAATGGATGTCTGTATATTTCTTAGGAAATGGCTTCAGGATTTGCGGGATGCACAGCTTCTTTATAATAAGAAGGGGGCTGTCCCGGATACGGCACCTCTTGGTGGGGATAATCGTGCAGATGGCTGTGACGGATGGGGAGATGCAGCAGTGATTGTTCCTTGGGAATTGTATCTTGCTTATGGAGATATTCGGATTTTGGAAGAAAATTATGAGATGATGCAGCAATGGATAGCATATCAGAGTATGGAAAGCAGACAGAATACAGGAATTCGAACGGTGTATGGGAAAGAGAGACCAGAACAGTCGGATTTGGCTTCGATTCCGTTTCTTCAGGTGCAGCAGAGAAGAGGCGATCATTTGGCATTAGATGAATCAACGCCATTTATTCTTTCTGCTACAGCTTATGCGGCTTATACAGCGGATTTAATGGGGAGGATTGCAGAACTTTTGGGAAAGGAACAGGAGGCTCGGCTTTATAGGGAACGGTTTGCTTGTATTCGGCGTGCTTTTTGTGAGGCTTGGGTAAAAGAGGATGGCACACTTGGATATTGGGGAGAGATGAGTAAGTCTAATCCCGATCGGAATGGGAAGATTATTTGTGAAACGTATTATTCAAATGAAAAGGAAAATCAAAATCATCCCAGTCAGACGGCGTATGCATTGGCGATTGATTTTCATTTGATTCCAGAGGATCGGTTAGAGGGAGCGGCACGGGGACTTTTGCAGGCAATTTTGGATCAGAAGGAACATATTTCAGTTGGATTTTTAGGGATTTCTCATATTAATTCGGCACTTTCAAAGGTTGGTCTTTCTAGAGAAGCATTTGTGCTTTTGGAGCAGGAAGGGAATCCCGGATGGCTGTATAGTGTGAAAAACGGGGCAACAACGATATGGGAACGGTGGGATTCCTATCATGCACAGACGGGGACTTTTGGGGATGTCTCGATGAATTCTTTTAATCACTATGCCTATGGAGCAGTTGGAGAGTGGATTGCTCGGGAAGTTTTAGGGATTCGGACTTCTGAGGAAAGGGGAGAAACCGGGTATAAAAAAGTGATTTTAAAGCCTGTTGTTGGAGGAGGACTTTGGTATGCAAAGGGGTATTATGATTCTGTCTATGGACGAATTGTTTCAGAATGGGAGAAAAAGGAAGATAAAAGCATCGTTTATCGGTGCCAAATACCGGCAAATACAACAGGAAACGTGATTCTTCCGATACAGAGTCAGTTAGAGAAAGGGAAAGAGGGGCTAGAGGGAGTAGAGCGTATGCAGGAGGAAATGCTTGTTTTTTATTTGAAGAGTGGTTGGTATCAATTTCATTTAAAAAGTACTTGACTTAAGTCTGAAATCGTACTATTATACTCTTTAGGTCTGAAATCAGACATAAGGAGGAACTTGTATGGAAAAAATTGTGGAAAGAATTTATGAAAAAAAACAGATGATGCTGAATCAGATTTTTCAGGAATTTGATGAAGTGTATCATTCAGTTGCATTAAAGTGCGGACTTTCCGACAGTGCATTTTTTATTTTATATTCTATCTGTGAATTGGGAAATGGTTGTCTTCAGAGGGATATTTGCAGTGTGACTTTTACCAGTAAGCAGACAATCCATTCTTCTATTCGAAAGTTAGAGCAGGCAGGATATTTAAGGTTAGAAACAGGGCGAGGCAGAGATAAACATATTTTTTTAACAGAGGCAGGGGAGAGATTAATAGAGCAGAAGATCCGTCCTATTTTAATTGCGGAAAGTCAAGTATTTGGTGAGATGACAAAAGAGGAGGGAGATACTTTATTAAGACTGTCCGAAAAGTATTTATCGATTTTACGGAAGAATTTAGATAGAAGTTGGGAGAAGCTGTCTGGTGAAGAGAAAAGGAAAGCAGAAATAAGTGAAAATGAGGAGGAAATGGACTGATGAAGATTCAATTATCCGAACATTTTACTTATGCAAAACTGTTTCGTTTTGTATTGCCTTCTATTGTTATGATGATTTTTACTTCTATCTATGGAGTAGTGGATGGAATTTTTGTATCGAATTATGTGGGGAGTACTTCTTTTGCGGCTGTTAATTTAATTATGCCGTTTATTATGGCAATGGGTGCAATCGGATTTATGCTGGGAACAGGAGGAAGTGCGATTGTTGCAAAGACAATGGGAGAAGGAAAAGCACAGCGGGCAAATGAATATTTTTCTATGCTTATCTATGTAAATGCAGTGGCAGGAATCGTTCTGTCCGTTATTGGGGTGATATGGATTCGTCCGATAGCAAAGCTTTTAGGGGCAAATGAGGCACTATTGGAAGATGCTGTTTTATATGGAAGAATTCTTTTATTTGGAAATACGGCGTTTATGCTTCAAAATAGTTTTCAGACTTTTTTCGCTGTGGCGGAGAAACCGCAGATTGGATTGATTGTAACGGTGGCTGCTGGGGTAACTAATATGTTGATGGATTATTTGCTGATTGCAGTGTTTCAGTTGGGAATTGTCGGGGCGGCATCCGCTACAGTGCTGAGTTGCTTTGTGGGAGGAATTGTGCCAATTTTTTACTTTGTAAGAAAAAACAGCAGTCGGCTGCGGTTGGTAAGGACGAAGTTTTATGGACGAGAGTTGTTAAAAAGTTGTACCAATGGTTCTTCGGAGATGATGAGCAACTTGTCTATGTCATTTGTAAATATGCTGTATAATCTGCAGCTGATGAAAGCAGCGGGAGAGAATGGAGTAGCTGCCTATGGTGTGATTATGTATGTAAATTTTGTATTTATTGCGATATTTTTAGGATATTCGATTGGAAGTGCACCGATTGTCGGGTTTCACTATGGGGCAGGGAATCGAGAGGAATTGAAGAATTTATTTCGTAAAAGTGTAGTGGTTGTGTTAGCAGGAGGAGTTTGTATGACGGGATTTGCAGAGATTTTGTCTCTTCCGCTGACTAAAATTTTTGTGGGATATGATAGAGAATTGCTGGAAATGACACGGCGAGGGTTTTGTTTGTTTTCTCTTTCCTTTTTATTTAGTGGTTTTAATATATTTAGTTCCGCTTTTTTTACTGCTTTAAATAATGGAGCGGTGTCGGCAGGAATTTCTTTTTTGCGGACGCTGCTGTTTCAGATCGTGGCTTTGATTGTACTGCCGATTTTGTTTGGGTTAGACGGAATATGGACAGCGATTGTGGCAGCGGAGTTTTTAGCTATGATTGTGGCAGTGGGACTGCTGATAAAAGAGCGAACCGTGTATCATTATATCTAAGGAAGGAATGGTATACACCGTATGGAAAAAGAATAGAGAAAAGTAAAATATTATACAGATGCGGCGTTTTTTCGTAATAGAAACGCCGTTTTTTGTTAGGCCAAGGGCCTGTTTTCATTGTGGAGTTTTTCGTGTTCCGAAAAACGGAACTTTGAAAACAAATAAACCACCTGCTATGCAGGTGGTTGGAATCGCTTTAGCGTTGTGTAAAAAAACCTCCCTTGTTATAATAAAAATAGGTTCGCCAACCGTTTTATTATGCAAAGGAGGTCGTCCAAATGGACAATAATAGTTTATCACATACCACGTGGAATTGTAAGTACCATATTGTTTTTGCACCAAAATATAGAAGAAAAATAATCTATTGGGAGCTAAAACAGGATATAGCAAATATCTTAAGTATGTTATGCAAACGTAAAGAAGTACACATTGTAGAGGCAGAAATCTGTCCCAATCATGTTCCTATGTTAGTAGAAATTCCGCCAAAGATGAGTGTGTCCGATTTTGTTGGATATTTGAAGGGAAAAAGTACACTTATGATATTTGAAAGACATGCCAATCTGAAATATAAATATGGGAATCGGCATTTTTGGTGTAGAGGATATTATGTAGATACCGTAGGAAAAAATGCGAAAAAGATAGAAGAATATATTCGGAATCAATTAAAAGAAGATTTGGAATAGGATCAAATGTCTTTGAAAGAGTATATTGACCCGTTTACGGGCGAGCCGGTAAACAAAAGCAAGAAAAAATAAGCCCAGGGGGCTAAGTAGGTAATTGATGTTGCGGCTGGCGAACTTTCGATGAGTCTTTAGACTTTAGTGCTGGGAACGGGCCCTTATAGGGCGGAAAGCAAACCACCGGCTAAGCCGGTGGTACTGATTTGTGTCCTTAATTATGCGATAGAGGAAAATACGTTTCTGAAATTTCGTAAAAAAATAGAGAAGAAAGCTGCTGTTGAAACATTTTTAGTTTTTCTAAAATAGTCAAATCGGATATTCGCAATCCGCTTCGCTACTTGCTCATAACCTCATAG
>CAJUEI010000183.1 GCA_910585255.1 uncultured Lachnospiraceae bacterium | reverse complement strand
GCGGCGTTTGGTCTGTTGTCTACCCACAGCAGGTTTCACGGAAGCAAATCCTACCGTGTGCCGTGGCTGTATGATGAGGAAGCTGTAGATGTGGTACGTTTCTTTGCAAAGCTTAAGAAGAGCTTGCTGCCGTACCTTTACAGCAGTGCTTATATAACTTCCAAAACCGGAATCCCGATGCTTAGGAGTATGGCACTGGAATTCGAGGGGGATAAGAATTGCCGCTATCTGGATAAACAGTATATGCTTGGAGAGAGGCTTCTGGTGGCTCCGATCTTTAATGAGGAAGGGAAAGCGTCTTACTATCTGCCTCGGGGTTTGTGGACCAATTATCTGACCGGTGAACAGACAGAAGGCGGAATCTGGCGGGAGGAGCATCATGATTATCTGTCAGTGCCGCTTTGGGTAAGGGAAAACAGTATTATCGCTACAGAACAGAAAGATGAAAACAGAGAGATGAAATTGGAGATGAGAGTATTTGAATTGACAGATGAGGCACATGCAGAGGTCTACCGGAATGAAAAGCTGGTTACGTCCGTAACCTTACGGCGGGAAGGAAATAAGATCCACGGAGAGGTTAAGGGGCGTACAAAGGTGAACATCCGGTTTGTGGGAGAGCATGGGCTAGAAGCAATCGGAGCGGAGTCAGTTATGGATGGCAGGGACTCTGTTTTATGTATTCCAGAATGGCATGGGGCATTTATCTGTACAAGAGGCAATTAGGATAAAAGGTGATTAGAGATAGATATATTAGGAGTATCGTTATGCTAAATAAAAATAATTTTGAATTAAGAAAAGAAGCAAAAGAGCTTATGCATCGAATGACGCTTGATGAAAAGATTGGTATGATACATGGTGCGGAATTATTCCGCACCGCTCCTGTAGAGCGGCTTGGAATTCCGGCACTTACCATGTCGGACGGACCTATGGGGGTTCGGCAGGAGTTTGAGCCTGCAAACTGGAAGAGTGTAGGGAACCATGATGATTATGTGACGTACCTGCCCTGTAACAGTGCCCTTGCAGCTACATGGAACCGGAAGCTTGCAAGGCTTACCGGAGAGGTATTAGGTGCGGAAGCCAGAGGCCGGGGCAAGGATGTGATTTTAGGTCCAGGGGTGAATATTAAGAGGAGCCCTTTGTGTGGGCGTAATTTTGAGTATTTTAGTGAGGACCCGTTTCTGACGAAGGAGATGGCGGTTCCCTATATTATAGGAGTCCAGAATTGGGATGTGGCAGCATGTGTAAAACATTTTGCTGCTAATAACCAGGAGACGCAGAGGCTGTGGGTGGATGTTAAGATTGATGAAAAGGCTCTTCGGGAAATTTATCTTCCTGCATTTTATGATGCGGTTCAGAAAGGGAACGCCTATACAGTTATGGGGGCATACAACAAGATATATGGAGAACATTGCTGTCAGAGTGAGTTTCTGCTGAACCAGATACTTAGAAAAGAGTGGGGGTATGAAGGAGTTGTGATTTCAGACTGGGGCGGCGTCCACGATACGGAAGCAGCAGTGAATTCTGGGCTTGATATTGAGATGTCAGTGACGGACAATTTTGACGAGTATTATATGGCAGAGCCTTTGAAAAAAAGGATAGAAAAAGGAGAAATCTCTGAGAAAGTGATCGATGAGAAGGTGATCGATATTCTGGTGCTGATGAAACGGCTCCATATGCTGGATGGAGAGAGAAAGAGCGGAACATACAATACGCCGGAGCACCGGCAGGCTGCCCTTGATGTGGCACGGGAATCCGTGGTGCTTCTGAAAAATTCTAAGGAAAAGCTGCCACTTTCGCCGGAGAAGACAAAGGAGCTTCTTGTTATCGGTGAAAATGCAGATCTTATGCATGCCCTGGGCGGCGGGAGTGCCGAGATAAAAGCCTTATATGAGATCACTCCGCTGATGGGGATAAAGATGCTGCTTGGCGGAAATACAAAGGTGACATATGTAAAAGGATATTGTCAGGACCTAAAGGAGGAAAATAAGGATAAAAACTGGCAGGCAGACAGTCTTGAAAATGGAGGGGGAGAAATGGAGAGTGTAAATCGGGCGGATGAAGCACTTACACGGTATCGGAGGCTGCTTCGGGAAGAAGCGGTGATGAAAGCGAGAGAATTCGATCAGGTGATTTTTATCGGAGGTTTAAATCATGAACAGGACTGTGAAGGGAATGACCGTGCAGATATGAAGCTCCCCTATGAACAGGATCTGTTGATTGAAGAGCTGCTTGAGGCAAATCCCGATACAGTCATTGTGATGGTTGGAGGAAGTCCAGTGGAAATGGGAAGATGGATTGACCGTGCGAACAGCGTGATCTGGAGCTGGTATGCAGGGATGGAGGGCGGAAGAGCACTTGCGGAGGTGTTATTTGGCAGAACGAATCCATCAGGGAAGCTTCCAGAAAGCTTTTACAAGACCCATATGGATTGTTCTGCACATGCATGGGGGAATTTCGGGGAAAAAGAGACAGCAGATTATGCGGAAGGGGTTTTTGTAGGATACCGTTATTTGGAGGCATATCATGTGGAACCGGAATTCTGTTTTGGTCATGGATTGTCCTATACTTCTTTTGTGTATGAGTCGGCAGAACTGATAAAAGAGAACGGAAAGGCATATGTGGAGTGTCAGATTGCCAATACCGGAAAGATGGATGGAAAAGAGACCATTCAGATCTATCTGGGTCCAAAGGAACGTACAGTAGATCTGCCGGTACGGCAGTTAAAAGGATTTGAGAAAGTCTTTTTAAAGTCTGGCGAGAAAAAGAAGCTTCGAATTGAGATAGAGGGCTATTCTGAAAATATGGACGTCTGGGCAGGAAGCTCTCTGAACGAATTAAAAATGTGTGCAGAAAAGAAAGGGGAACCGTAGAATCAGAAACGGAAGGAGAAACATATGGCTTATGGAAAAAATATAGACAGGATTTTTTATGGAGGTGATTATAACCCAGAACAATGGCCGCAGGAAGTGTGGGAGGAAGATATACGATTTATGAAAAAGGCACATATCAATCTTGTAACTCTTAACACATTTAGCTGGGCGGCATTACAGCCTTCAGAAGACAGTTACTGTTTTGAAAAATTAGATAAAATTATGGATTTTGTAAGAAAAAGTGGATTAAAGGTATGTATGGCGACTTCGACAGGTGCACATCCGGCATGGATGGCGAAAAGACATCCTGATATTCTGCGTACAGACATAAACGGTATAAAGAGAAAATTTGGAGGCCGCCATAATTCCTGTCCCAATAGTCCGACATATCGAAAGTATGCAGCAAAGTTAGCGGGAAAGCTTGCAAAAAGATATAAGGATTATGAAAATATTGTGGCATGGCATGTGTCAAATGAATTAGGCGGAGAGTGTTATTGCGAGAATTGTGAACAGGCTTTTCGAAAGTGGCTGAAGCGAAGGTTTGGAACAGTGGAAGAAATGAACCGGGTCTTTTATACGACATTTTGGGGACATACATTTTATGACTGGGATGAAGTGGTGCTGCCGAACCTTCAGAGCGAGCACTTTCTGGTCGATGGTGAGGACAGGACCATGTTTCAGGGGATCTCACTGGAGTACCGGAGGTTTATGTCTGAAAGTATATTGGAGTGTTTCCGTTTGGAGTATCAGGAAATAAAAAAGGAAATGCCGGATATCCCGGTTACAACAAATCTTATGGGATTTTACAAACCTTTGGATTATCAGAAGTGGGCAGAGGATATGGACTTTATCTCATGGGACAGCTATCCAGAACCGGGTGATACCCCTGCAGAGACAGCGTTACAGCACGATCTGATGCGGGGAATAAAAAAGCAGGAATCTTTTGTACTTATGGAGCAGACACCCAGCGTAACCAACTGGCAGTCGTATAACCGACTGAAACGACCTGGCGATATGCGGCTTTTCAGCTATCAGGCGGCGGCACATGGTGCGGATGCAATCCAATTTTTCCAGATACGCAGGTCCATTGGAGCATGTGAGAAATTCCATGGGGCTGTTATCGATCACGCAGGCAGGGATGACACAAGAGTGTTCCGAGAGGTGGAACAACTCGGCAGGGAGTTAGAGCAGTTGGGCGATGTGTTTCTGGAGGGGCGTACACCGGCAGAGATGGCTATACTTTTTGACTGGGATAACTGGTGGGCATTAGAATATTCAGCTGGACCGAGTATCCGCATGAAATATCTGGATGCGGTTAGGGATTATTATACGGCAGCATATGAATTCAATGTCCCTGTTGATATCATAGGCACGGAAGATGAATTTGATTTTTACAAGGTCATCATTGCACCGTTGCTTTATATGACGAAGCCAGGGGTTGATAAGAGAATCCGAAAATTTGTGAAAGATGGAGGCATATTTGTTACAACCTATTTCAGTGGAATTGTAGATGAGCATGATCTGGTTATTCAGGGAGGTTATCCTGGTAAGCTAAGAGATATCCTTGGAATTTGGGTAGAAGAAAATGATGCTCTTTCTGAAGGAGAAGAAAATAGTTTTGTTTATAAAGGAAATCGGTATCCTGCGGGGCTTCTTTGTGATCTAATGCATCCAGAAGGTGCGGAAGTATTAAGTGCTTATGAAAAGGATTTTTATCAGGGGATGCCGGTCATTACAAAAAATAGGTTAGGACGGGGATGTGCATACTATGTAGGGACACGCTCAAACAGCGAATTTTATTATAAATTTATGGAGGATATTTTTACAGAAGCGAAGATTACAGAAATAATGGTTACATCAAAAGGCGTGGAAGCAGCAATTCGGGTAACAGATGGCAGAGAAGTTCTCTTTTTGCTGAATTATAATAAAGAAAGCGAACGGATCACTTTAAATGATGACTATAGAGATTTGCTGGATGGCAAGGAGTATCAGACAGGAAATTCTATAGAAATAGGGGGAAGAGGGGTATATGTGCTGTTAAAACAAGAAAGAAAATAATATATAACAGGTTATGAGCAAGTAGCGAAGCGGATTGCGAATATCCGATTTGACCCTATCAGGGAAGTAGTGTCTCCTTTGTTTTTTCACTGGATAGTATAGGTTGTTTCACTTTTCCTGTCCACATTTATATACTAACACCATGAATGAAGAGTGCTGCGGGGAATGAAAAATAGTTGCATTTTTTAGAAAATGATATATTATAGATGAAGAAGTGTTTGTGAGCAGAAGAGGGAACAAACAAAGAAAGATTTGTTTGGTGAAGATCAAAAGAAGAAGGAGAACGAGTATGTATCGGATAGCACTCTGCGATGATGAGATAACAGAATTGGATAAGACAGAAATGATGCTGCATAATTATCAGAAAAGTGATACAGAGTATGAACTGGAAATTTCTCGTTTTGGAAGTGCAGAACAACTGTTGGAAAGAGTTCGGAAACAGGGATATAAGCCGGATTT
The DNA here is from genome assembly GCA_910585255.1 of uncultured Lachnospiraceae bacterium. GTDB lineage: Bacteria > Bacillota > Clostridia > Lachnospirales > Lachnospiraceae > MGBC114844. The sequence continues at coordinate 2,153 of CAJUEI010000183.1, read as the reverse complement.
ATTGCTTTTAGATGTCTATATGCCAAAAAAATTGGGAACAGAGGCGGCAAAGGAGCTTCGGGATATGGGAAGTGACAGCAGAATTGTTTTTTTGACTGCTTCGGTAACGCATGCATTGGAGGCCTTTCGTGTGGATGCAGTTCAATATTTGGTAAAACCTGTTTTGGAAAGGGAATTGTTTTTGGTATTGGATAAATTTTTGGGTGAGATTGAAAGAGAGCGGAAAAAGTATTTGCTGCTTAAAATTGACGGAAGAATCTGCCGAGTGGCATTGCAGGAGATTGTCTATTGTGAGGCACAGAGAAAGTATCAGTATTTGTATCTGACAGATGGAACACGATCGCAGCTTCGGCTGACTATGGCGGAAATCTATAAGATGCTTTCTGATTATACGGAATTTGTGAAGGTCGGTGTTTCTTATATTGTGAATTTAGAGCATATTGAAAGTTTAAATTCTCAGGAGATACAGTTGGATAGCGGAGAGAGGCTTCATTTGCCAAGAGGTGCGTATCAGCCGTTAAAGGAACAGTATTTTCAGTATTACTGCCGGGGGGGTATTCAAAATGATTCTGGGAATCACACCGTTTTTATCCGTACTTCGTAATGGAATAGAAGTGATGGCTTATAGTGTGCTGTTTTTAACTTTGGATAAGCCTAAGTTTTCATGGAAGAAGACGATTTTTTGTTATGCTGGTTTTATTTTTGCAATGACAGGAATTGGGACGATATGGGTAGTTTGGGAGCCGAATAGTTATTTGAAGTTTTGTACGATGGTGCTTTTTTTGCAGTCGGCAGTATTTTTTTCTTTTATGAGTCAGGATAGGTTTCTTCAGTCTTTATATAAGCTGACGCTGCAGATGTTTATTTTGCTGTTTTTGCTTTACACTGGGATTTGGATTTCAATTCGTTTTTTTGACGGGAATCCGTGGGTGGATATAGGAATTCGGATTGGGTATACGATAGTGGGAGTTTTTTTAAGTTATCGGTATGGGAGAAAGCCTTTTCGAAAGATTGTGGACGGGCTGAGATTTCAGTGGAAGGGAATCTGTATGATTGCTGTTGCGGGGAATGTTTTGCTTTTGTTTTATGCAACACGTCCGACTCATATTGTTGTTCGAACGGTTATAGAGCAGAGGATGTTTCTGGGGACTTGTCTTTTGCTGTTGGTGACACATATGGTCATGCTTTATACACTGTATCAGATGCAGAAGGAAATGGCATACAGGCAGGAGATGGAGCTTACGGTAATCAGCAATGAGATGCTAAAAAGAGAATTAGAACGGATGCAGGAACATGTGGAGGAGGCGAATCGTCTGCGGCATGATATGCGGCATCATAATTTGATGATTACAGAATATGTCAGAAGAGGAGAGACAGCCGCACTGCTGGATTATTTGGAGACGTATAAACAGGAGTGTATAGAGGATCGTTCTGTGAAGATTTGTGAAAATCTTGTAGTGGATCATATTTTGAGGAGCTACATTCGAAAGGCGGAGCAGAAGGGAATTGCTGTTGCTTTTCAGATAGTGATACAGAAAGAAATAGGGATTCGGGAGACGGATTTTATTACAATTTTAGGAAATATTATGGAAAATGCTATCTGCGGATGTGAGGAATCGAAGAACAGTCAGTCAAAGATTGAGGTTTGGATTCAGCAAAAGGGCGGAAAGTTGGTGATTCAGGTAGAGAATACCTGCTTGAATCAAGTTGTATTTGAGAAGGGACTTCCTGTTCGAAAAAATGGGCGGGGAATTGGCATTATTAGTGTGGTGCGTAGTGTGGAAAAATATAAAGGAGATGTAGATTTTCAAGTGAATCAGGGGAAATTTACAGCAAGAATTTTATTACCTGTTTTAAAATAGATAGGATTATGAGAAAGTAGCGGAATAAATTCCAAATTTCCTTTAACTACAAAATATTCCCAAAAAAGTGCAATGTATGTCAGAGCACTTTTTTGGGAATTTTCTTTGTGTTATACTAGAGAAGAATTTTATTCAAAATAAAAGTGTTTGGGATTATTATTTATACGAAAGAAGAGGGATGGTTATGTTTAAATGGAAAGAAAGAGAGAGGAGGAAAAAATACGGAAGAAAAGTGCTGATAGCAGGAGTGGTTTTTATTCTGTATATAAAAATTGGAGAGACAAAATCAAT
>CAJUEI010000182.1 GCA_910585255.1 uncultured Lachnospiraceae bacterium | reverse complement strand
TCTTACTTTCTGGAGAGCGGAACAGCGGCAAGGGATAGCTTCCCCATTCTGGCGTTCATTCTGGTGTCCTCCTCCCCAACCCCTTTATAATAAAGTATTTTTTTATATTTAAAAATCCGAGTAAATTTTATTCAAGGATACATTTTTTTGAAAACCCGAAAATATCTTGATTTTTTTCTTTATCATGTTATGATTAGAGAAGTTATGATAATACAAAAGGAAAAGTGAGGAAATTTTATGAAAATGCTAATTCAGCGTGTTTCTTCTGCTTCTGTAACCGTGGAAAATGTAAAGGTGGGTGCAATTAAGCAGGGATTTTTAATTTTACTTGGTGTCAGCCAGGAAGATACAAAAGAACTTGCCGATAAAATGGTGCAAAAGATGCTAAAACTGCGGATTTTCTCTGATGAAAACGGTAAGACAAATCTTTCTTTAAAAGATGTAGGCGGATCATTGCTTTTGGTGTCTCAATTTACATTATATGCAGACTGTAAAAAAGGAAATCGCCCCAGCTTTACGCAAGCCGGAAAACCGGACTGGGCAGAGGAACTGTATCAATATATTCTCGCTGTATGCAGAAAAGAGGTGGAAAAAGTAGAGAGTGGTGTATTTGGAGCAGAAATGAAAGTAGAGCTTTTGAATGACGGACCTTTTACCATTTTATTGGATTCTGCAGAATTATTTTAGATATAGATTTTAGGAGGAAGAAGGATGCAGAAAGTACAGGTATTGATAAAAGCGATTTATGCCGGATTTATGATTGGAATAGGCGGAGCGGTATATTTGTCAGTGGAAAATAAAGCTCTTGGTTCGTTATTGTTTTCTTTTGGTTTATTGACAATAGTAACACAGGGATTTTTTCTCTATACAGGGAAAATCGGATTTGTAAAAAAATGGATCGCATTGCTTGATATGGCAGTAATTGTAGTAGGGAATTTTATAGGAACCATGATTACTGCTTGGATCTGCAAGGGAGCAGGGCTGAATATCAATAGTATAGAATTGGTGGAAAAAAAACTGAGCCGCTCTTGTTTCCATATTTTTTTTCTGTCGGTGCTGTGCGGGGTTATGATGTATTTGGCAATCGACAATTTTAATAAATCGAAAAATATTGTATTTATTATTGCCCCGGTTATGATATTTATTTTGTCTGGTTTTGAACATTCGGTGGCAAATATGTTTTATTTTCATTTGGCTGGGGCTTATAGTTTTAAGGCATGGGGGTATCTTTTGGTTATGGTGATAGGAAACGGTGTGGGAGCAAAGATTTTTGGCTTAAAGCCGGAGTAATTGTTTGGTTTTAGAGAAACTATAAAAGCGAAAAAACGGGAAAGATGGTGTAGCAAATGAATTTGGATAAATTAGAGAAAATTCGGCACTATTATCGAACGATACTGCTTCTTCTTTTTAGTACAGTTATATTGTGTTCTTGCAGTGCAGCGGAGTCAGAGACGATTCCTTTTGAAACACAAGCCGGAAATCTGTTTTATGCTGCCGAGGAAGAGAAGAACGAACAAGAGGGAGAATTAGAAGTTCATTTTATTGATGTAGGACAGGGAGATGCCATATTAATTCGCTGCGGTGAACATGCGATGCAGATGGATTTTGGAAATAATGATAAAGGAACTTTAGTACAGAATTATTTGGAAAAGCAGGGAGTGACTCATTTAGACTATGCAATCGGAACGCACCCGGATGCCGATCATATTGGAGGAATGGATGTAATTTTATATAAGTGGGATGTGGATACGATTCTTATGCCGGATAAAACAAGTGATACTGCTACGTATAGAGATGTTGTGCAGGTCTGCAAAAATAAAAATTATAAGATAGAAGTTCCTAAGTGGGGAGCGAATTATTCTCTTGGAGATGCCAGTTTTCAGATTATCTGTCCGGTTGCAGACAACTATGGAGATACGAATAGTTATTCGATTGGAATTCGGCTGACTTATGGGGATACTTCTTTTATTCTTTGCGGAGATGCAACGATTGAATCCGAGACGGAAATGCTTTGTTCAAATGAAGTTTTGTCTGCCGATGTATTAAAGGTTTCTCACCATGGAAGCAATACGTCTACCAGTGAAGAATTTTTAAAAGCGGTAAACCCTTCTTATGCAGTTATTAGCTGCGGAAAGGATAATACATATGGTCATCCGCATAAAGAGACAGTAGACTTATTAAAGAAATATTCGATTGAGATTCTTCGAACCGATCAGCAGGGAAGTATTCTGGCTGTGTCAGATGGGAAGGAAATTGCCTGGAGTACCGTAGAATGGGAAGAAGATCCAGATACATTAAGCGGATATCTGTTTGTGATTAATAAAACGACAAAAAAGTTTCACTATATTTGGTGCAGTGCAGTGGAGGATATTAAAGAAGAGAATAGAGAGGATACAACAAAAAGTAAAAGTAAGTTAAAGAAAGAAGGGTATGAACCTTGTAAGAGATGTGTTGGAGAATAGAAAAATAGAAGTAGGAAAGGAAAAAACAGATGGTTTCAGAATGTCGGCTTACAAATGGAATAAGAGTAGTATCTGAGCAGATTGCCAGTTCAAATTCGGTGGCATTTGGCGTTTGGATAGCGGTTGGTTCACAGAATGAACATATCGGTAATAATGGAATTGCTCATATGATTGAACATATGGTTTTTAAGGGGACGGAGAAAAGGACGGCTGTTCAGATTGCAGATGAGATTGCAGAAGTAGGGGGAAATGTCGATGCTTATACCAGTAAAGAAGTGACTTCTTATTATGCTTGGGTATTGCCGGAAAATCTTTCAAAGACAATCGATTTATTAGGAGATATGCTGTCCCATTCTCAGTTTTTAGAGGAAGAATTTGAAAAAGAAAAAAGTATTGTAATGGAAGAGATCGATATGTATAAAGATTCTCCCGAAGATGTGGCACATGAGATGCTGCAGAAAAAGGTTTGGGATCCGCATCCGCTGGGTTTTTTAATTTCTGGAGAACGGCAGACAGTAGAGACATTTACCAGAGAAGAAGTGCTGCAGTTTATGAAAGACTATTATACGGCGGATCGAATGATTCTTTCTGTTGCCGGAAATTTTGACAGGGAAAAAGTGCTTGCTATGTTGGAGACGGCGTTTGGAGGGTTTGTTTCTTCTTCTGAAAAAAGTCCGATGACTGTTTCTGTGGTTACTCCTGAATTTATTTTTGGATCTACTCCTGGATCGATTCAGGGTTCTACTTCTGGACTTATTCCTGAATTTACTCCTGCCATCTATATAGAAGAAAAAGATATTGAACAGACACATATCAACTTGGCGTTTGACTCTATCTGCAGTACAGGAAAGGAACGGTATACCTTTGCTGTATTGAATTCTATTCTTGGAGGAAGTGTAAATTCGCGGATGTTTATGAAAATTCGGGAAGAGATGGGAATTGCTTATGCCATCTATAGTTATGGAAGCACCTATCAGGCAGCGGGATTATTTCATATCTATGCAGGGGTCAATCCTTCTCAGGTAGAAAACTGTATTGCCGCTATGGGAGAGCAGATTCGGATATTTGCAAAAGAGGGACCTACGGCTGCAGAATTAATTCGGGCAAAGGAGCAGATTAAAACAGATTTAATGATACAGTATGAAAGTACAAAAGGACATATGAACGGCAATGCAAAGGAGCTTCGGCTGTTTGGAAGAGTGGTTTCGCTTTCGGATACACTTGCTTTGGTCAATCAGGTAAAAGCAGAAGATGTAATAGCAGCAATGGAGCAGTATTTTCATTTGGAGAAGGTAGGTGCCGGATTGGTTGGAAATTTGGACTGGATAGCAGAGGATCATTGTAGTAAAATAAAAAAGATAGACTGGATTCAGAGTCTATTGAATCTATAAGGAGGACGTTATGAGCGAGAACAGAAAATTAGAGACGATTTGTGTACAGGCGGGATGGGAGCCAAAGAAAGGAGAACCTCGTGTACTGCCCATTTATCAGAGCACGACTTTTAAGTATGAGACCAGTGATCAGATGGGCAGATTGTTTGATTTAGAGGATACCGGATATTTTTATACAAGGCTTCAAAATCCTACCAATGATGCGGTTGCAGCTAAGATTGCCGAGTTAGAGGGAGGAATTGCGGCTATGCTGACCTCTTCCGGGCAGGCGGCAAATTTGTTGGCGGTAATCAATATTTGTGAAGCAGGCGGACATATTGTCAGTACTTCTGCTATCTATGGAGGTACTTTTAACCTGTTGGGCACGACATTGAAAAAGTTTGGCATAGAGGTAACCTTTGTGGATCAGGATGCCCCGGAGGAAGAGATTGCCAAGGCATTTCAGCCGAATACGAAGCTGGTCTTTTCAGAGACGATTTCCAATCCTTCCGTGCAGGTATTGGATATTGAAAAAATGGCAAAATTAGCACATGATCATGGAGTTCCTTTGATTGTAGACAATACGTTTGCAACCCCGATCCACTGCAGACCGATTGCATTTGGTGCGGATATTGTAGTCCATTCTACAACAAAATATATGGACGGACATGCTTCCACTGTAGGCGGATGTATTGTAGACAGCGGAAATTTTGACTGGATGGCACATCGGGAAACGTTTCCTGGACTAACGGAGCCGGACGAGTCCTATCATGGAATTGTCTATGCCGAGAAGTTTGGAAAGATGGCTTATATTCAGAAGGCAACGGCACAGTTAATGCGTGATTTAGGGGTCATACAAGCCCCTATGAATTCCTTTCTTTTAAATATCGGATTAGAGACACTGCATTTGCGGATGCAGAGACACTGTGAAAATGCACAGAAAGTAGCGGAATATTTGGAACAAAATCCAGAGGTGGCTTGGATTCATTATCCTGGACTAAAAAGCAGCCAATACTATGAAATTGCAAAGAAATATATGCCGAACGGGACCTGCGGAGTCATATCCTTTGGATTAAAAGGGGGAAGAGAACGTTCAATTCGGTTTATGGATCATTTAAAACTGGCAGCCATCGTAACACATGTAGCTGATGCCCGTACATCGGTATTGCACCCGGCAAGTCATACCCATCGGCAGATGACGGAGGAGCAGCTGTTAGAAGCCGGAGTACAGCCGGATTTGATTCGATTTAGTGTAGGAATTGAAAATGTAGAAGATATTATTGCAGATATAGAACAGGCTTTAGAAGCAGCACTTGCTTTTGAAAAAGAAAAGTTCGAATAAAATAGAAAAAGAGAAGCATACTAGATATAAAGTTTAGTATGCTTCTTTTTTGTCAATAAAAGAGACAGTAGAAAGTGAGGATAACAGCAAGATGCAGTGGATAGAAAGTGAGACAATTAATCAGACAGCATTTGAGGCAGAGGAAAAAGAATTAAAAGATCGAGCAGAGGGGCAAAACGTTTCTTCTTCTGAAAGAGAAGAAAAAAAGAAGACAAAATCCGAGCGGATGGAGATAGAAGAGAATCAGATACGGGAAACCGGACAAGTGATTTTAGATGGAAATGGGGAAAAGAAAAAGATTTATCTATTGACCATTATTGGCGAAATCGAAGGACATGAAAATCTTCCTAATCATAATAAAACAACCAAATATGAACATATTCTTCCGAAACTGGCTTCTATAGAAGACAGTGAAGAAATTGAAGGAGTACTGCTGTTAATTAATACGGTGGGAGGAGATGTATCAGCCGGTCTTGCCTTGGCAGAGATGGTAGCCTCTCTAAGTAAACCTACGGTATCTTTGGTAATAGGCGACAGTCATTCCATTGGTGTGCCGCTTACGGTAGCTACGGATTATTCTTTTATTGTTCCAAGTGCAACCATGATTATTCATCCGGTGAGAATGAATGGAACGATTATAGGGGCAAGACAGACCTATGATTATTTTCAAATTATTCAGGATCGAATCGTTGATTTTATCGTTCGTCATTCAAATACCGAAAAGGAACAGCTAGAAGCAATGATGATGAATACCAAAATGCTTTCTAAAGATCTTGGCACTATTTTAGTAGGAGAAGATGCGGTAAGGGAGGGACTGGTATCAGAAGTTGGCGGAATGAAAGAAGCATTAAATAAATTATATCAATTAATAGGATAGTGAGAGGGAAGCCCCCTTACTGATTTTGACAGAGAAAAATCAGTAAGGGTATTTTTATCTTTTCTTTCTGAGTCAAAGGAAATTCGGAATCCGCTCCGCTATTTCCTCAAGATAGAGATTGCTATATTTAGAAAAATAGAGTAAAATGGGAAAATATTAGAAAAAGAAAGGGAGGAAGGAAGATGCTTCGGTTTTTAATTAAAATAGCTGTTCCAAATGCAGAAGAAGTTACAAAACCAGAGGTTCGGCAGGCATATGGAGTTCTTTGCGGACTGCTTGGAATCGGACTGAATGTTTTGTTATTTATAGGAAAATTTATAGCGGGGATGGTGAGTCATTCGATTGCGATTACTGCAGATGCATTTAATAATTTATCAGATGCAGGATCGTCTTTTGTGACACTGATTGGATTTCGGCTGTCCGGGAGCAAGCCTGATTCGGAACATCCGTTTGGACATGGCAGGATAGAGTATTTATCCGGGTTATTTGTAGCAATGATGATTTTATTAATGGCGGTGGAACTGCTGAAAACATCGGTTTCTAAAATTTTTCACCCGGAGCAGATAGAGAGCAGCTGGCTGGTAGTGGGAATATTGGTAGCGTCTATTTTTGTGAAATTGTATATGAGTTATTATAACCGTGTGATTGGGAAAAGGATTTCAAGTGCGGCGATGCAGGCTACGGCAGCGGATAGTTTAAGTGATACGGTTGCTACAACCGTGGTATTGATTTCTACTTTAATTGCTAGATTTACCGGGATTTATATAGATGGATACTGCGGGGTATTGGTGGGGATCTTTATTTTTATTGCTGGGATTAATGCAGCAAAGGATACAATTAATCCGCTTTTAGGGCAGGCTCCGAATCCAGAATTTATAGAAGAGATTAGAAGTCTTGTCAGTCAGTATAAAGAGATTAAGGGAATTCACGATATGGTAGTGCACGATTATGGACCTGGGAGGGTGATGGTGTCTTTTCATGCAGAGGTGTCGGCTAATGGGAATATCTGTGTAATTCATGATGCGATTGATCAGGTAGAGAATATGCTTCGAGAGAAGTTGGGGTGTCATGCGGTGATACATATGGACCCGATTTATACAGATGATCCAGAGACGATGGCATTAAAGGAGCAGGTGTTGGGGCTGATAAAGGAATTGGAAGAAGGGATTAGTATGCATGATTTTCGGTTGGTAAAGAGACCAGGGTATACAAATGTAATGTTTGATGTTGTGGTGCCGTATCATTTTTATCTTAGTGATGATGAGGTGGAAGAGTGGTTGAAGGATGCGGTTAGGAGAATTGATGAGAGGTATTATGCGGTTATTCATGTGGATAAGGAGTTTTCTTTAGATTAGAGGGGAGGACGCCAGAGAGAGGTAGTTTTTTGGCTTGCAGTTCCGCTCGCCAGAAAGAGAAGTTCTAAGGCTTCTGATTTTGGTATATCCAACCGGACGGATCGGCACGCAATTCGCCTCTGCAGGAGGCTAAACACGTGCCTTTTTTTGTCATCAG
>CAJUEI010000181.1 GCA_910585255.1 uncultured Lachnospiraceae bacterium | reverse complement strand
GCAGCTTTTCAGTGGGAGTCTGCACTCCCACTGAAACAAGGAAGTTCCAACCCACCTTCACCTTGGCGGCTTAGAAGCGAGGAAGTTCCTTGATGAGGTTAAAAACTTTTAATCTATATCTGCCTTTTTTCTTAACAAATAAAAAGTAAAACTCCCAGTAAGCACTCTCTCCTTCCTTACCTTACAGCATCTTTCATTCCCTTTACATATTCTCCTATATACTTTGGAGCATCTTTCCCATATCTTTCTAGAAATTTAATAATAGCGGAACCAACAATCACTCCGTCTGAAATATCTGCCATTTTCTTTGCCTGCTCAGGTGTAGAAATCCCAAATCCAATTGCACAGGGAAGATCGGTATTCTGCCGAACAACCTCCACAATAGATGTTAAATCGGTCTTAATCTCATTTCTCATTCCTGTTACACCAAGACTAGATACAATATACAAAAATCCCTCTGCCTCTCTTGCAATCATAGCAATACGGTTCTCAGAAGTAGGTGCTATCAGCGACACCAAGTCTACATCATACTGACGACAAATCGGCAGAAACTCCTCTTTTTCCTCAAAAGGCAGATCTGGTAAAATTAAACCATCAATTTCAATCTCTTTACAGGCAGAGATAAATCTCTCTGCACCATAAGAAAATACTACATTTGCATAGGTCATAAATACCATCGGTATTTTAACATCCCGGCGAAGTTCTTTTACAAATGCAATTATTTTATCTGTCGTCACTCCTCCATTTAAAGCTCTTACATTTGCCCCCTGGATCACAGGACCTTCTGCAGTAGGATCGGAAAACGGAATCCCAAGTTCAATCAGATCAGCACCATTTTTTACAGCAGCCCGAACGGCAGCAGCAGTCGTTTCCAAATCTGGATCACCGCAAGTAAGAAAAGCAATAAAGGCCTTTCCATTTTCAAATGCTTTCTTTATATTACTCATAAATATCCTCCCCTCTGTATCGGGCAATAGCAGCACAATCCTTATCTCCCCTGCCTGAAATAGTAATTACAATGCTCCTGTCTTTATCCATTTGAGGTGCCATTTTTATCGCATAAGCAACAGCATGAGCTGATTCAATTGCCGAAATAATTCCTTCCGTTTTTGCCAAATATTCAAAAGCCGTTACTGCCTCTTCATCTGTTATAGGAACATATTCCGCTCTGCCAATATCATGCAGATACGCATGTTCCGGTCCGATACCCGGATAATCCAATCCTGCTGAAATAGAATAAACCGGAGCTATCTGTCCATCCTTATCCTGACAAAAATACGACTTCATCCCATGAAAAATCCCAAGTCTTCCGGTGGCAATTGTAGCTGCTGTCTCAAATGTATCAATTCCTCTGCCCGCCGCTTCACATCCAATCAGCCTGACTTCTTTATCCTCAATAAAATGATAGAAACTGCCAATAGCATTCGATCCTCCACCGACACAAGCAATCACTGCATCTGGAAGCCTGCCTTCTTTTTCTAAAATCTGCTCTTTGATTTCTTTTGATATTACCGCCTGAAAGTCACGAACAATCATCGGAAACGGATGGGGACCCATAACTGATCCAAGACAATAATGCGTATCACTAATCCGGGAAGTCCACTCCCTCATCGCTTCCGATACCGCATCTTTCAGCGTTGCCGTGCCTGTCTTAACAGAAATCACTTCTGCACCAAGCAGCCGCATACGATATACATTAAGTGCCTGACGAATCGTATCTTCTTCTCCCATAAATACAACACATTCCATCCCCATTAAAGCAGCGGCAGTTGCAGTTGCAACTCCATGCTGACCGGCTCCTGTTTCAGCAATTAAGCGGGTTTTTCCCATCTTTTTTGCCAGAAGTGCCTGACCAAGTACATTGTTGATTTTATGTGCTCCTGTATGATTCAGATCTTCCCGTTTCAGATAAATTTTCGCTCCTCCAAGATCCTTTGTCATTTTTTCAGCATAATACAGCCGTGACGGTCTGCCTGCATACTCGTTAAAAAGCTTGGTAAGTTCTCTGTTAAATTCTGGATCATTTTTATAATGCTTATATGCTTCTTCTAATTCAATTACAGCATTCATCAGTGTCTCAGGAATATACTGTCCGCCGTAAATGCCAAAATGTCCATTAGGATTTGTCATGTTTCTTCTTCCTTTCTTACAGCGGCAACAAACGCCGCGATTTTATCTAGATCTTTTACTCCGCCGGTCTCAATACCGGAACTGACATCCACCGCATAAGGGTGCAGCCGTTTTACTGCATCTTCTACATTGTCAGGTTCCAGCCCGCCGGCAAGAAAATATGGTTTTTTTATATTTTGTATCAGGTTCCAATCAAATACTCTTCCTGTACCTGCACCGGAATCTAACAGGATATAATCAGCTGTACTTTGTTCTGCATCTGCAATATCCCTCTCCTCTTTTATACAAAAAGCCTTTATGATGGATTGATTTGTAAATTTCCGCAGCTGTTTTATATATTCCTCGCTTTCTTCACCATGAAGCTGAGCCAAATCAATTAAACCCCTATTTAGAAAATCGGCAACCGTTTCCACCATTTCATTTACAAACACACCGACCGCTTTTATCTGGGGATTCAATCGTTGTTTCAGTTCCATTGCCTTTTGAGGTGTGAGATAGCGAGAGCTTTTTGGTGCAAATACAAATCCAATATATTCGGGACTCAGCCTATTAGCTGTTTCTATCTCAGAAATTCGAGTTAAGCCGCAAAGTTTTATCTTTGTCATAGGACACCCCGCAATTCTGCCAGTTTTGCCTTTTTATCAGGTGCCCCCATCAATACTTCGCCAATCAGCACCGCATCTGCACCAATCTCACAAAGCTTTGCGATATCCTCGGCACTGCTGACACCGCTTTCAGAAACAAACAGAATATCACGAGAAATCTGTCTTCGAAGTCTGCTGCTGTTCTCCGTGTCTACAGAAAAATTCTTTAGGTTGCGGTTATTGACTCCAATTATTCGTGCCCCCGCTTTCTGTGCCATTTGTACCTCGGCTTCTTCATGCACTTCCACCAGAGCAGAAAGACCCAGTTTATCGCAGATGCTAAGATATTCTTTTAGTTGTTTTTCTGTCAGTATCGAACAGATTAAAAGCACTGCCGATGCCCCTAATCGTTTTGCCTGATAGATCATATACTCATCCACTGTAAAGTCCTTACGAAGACATGGAATAGAAACGGTATTTGCTATCTCTTCCAGATATTCTTCCCTGCCCAAAAACCATTTGGGTTCTGTCAGTACGGAAATACAGTCCGCTCCCGCCGCTTCATATTCTTCTGCAATCTGCAGATATGGAAAATCAGGAGAAATCAAGCCTTTGGAAGGAGATGCTTTTTTGCACTCGCAGATAAAGGAAAGAGGTTGTTTTTTTAATGCATTTTCAAAAGCAAACGTCCCTTTTGGAAGTGCAAATGCCTGCTGCCGAATCTCTTCAAGCGGCATCTTTGTCTTTGCCAACCTGACACGTTCTCGGGCATACTCAGCAAGCTGATCTAATATAGTTGTCATACCTCCACCTCCGAACGATTGCTCACTTCAATAAATTGATTCAATACTGCAAGAGCCTTTTTAGAATCAATCAATTCAGCCGCAAGAGAAATACCAGATTTTATACTGTCTGCTTTTCCGCCGATCAAAAGTGCAGCACCGGCATTTATCAAAACCGCATCTCTCTTATGACCTCGTTCTCCCTTTAAGATGGCAAGCGTAATTTCTGCATTTTCTTTGGGAGTGCCGCCCTTTAGATCCTCCTTTGTACAGCGTTCTAATCCAAAGTCTTCCGGTGCAATAACATAAGATTTAAACCAGCCGTCACGAATTTCACAGATTTTAGTCGGTGCACTTATAGAAATCTCATCCAGCTTATCCTGACCATAAACTACCATTCCCCGTTTAATTCCAAGATTAATCAGCACCTGTGCCAACGGCTCAACCAGATAATCATCATATACACCAAGAAGCTGCATTGACGGTGTACCGGGATTTGTAAGAGGACCAAGAATATTAAATACAGTACGAAACCCCAATTCCCTGCGAATTGCCCCTACATATTTCATAGAGGTATGATATTTTTGTGCAAAGAAAAAACATATCCCCACCTCGTTTAACAGTTCTTTGCATCTTGCCGGACTCTGCTGAATATTTACACCAAGAGCTTCCAGACAATCCGCTGTCCCGCATTGAGAAGATGCAGCACGATTTCCATGTTTTGCAACTTTTATGCCTCCTGCCGCCGCTACAAGAGCCGATGTAGTAGAGATATTGAAACTGTGTGCATTATCGCCGCCGGTACCAACAATTTCAAAAAGTTCCATACCCGTTTCGACTTTTGTTGCATGTGCTCTCATAGCGGCTGCACAGCCGGCAATTTCCTCTGTGGTTTCGGCTCTTGCACTTTTAGTCGAAAGTGCCGCAAGAAATGCCGAATTCTGAATAGGAGTAGTCTCTCCGCTCATAATTTCATTCATAACGGTATATGCCTCATCATAGGTGAGGTCTTCTTTATTTACGATTTTTACAATTGCTTCTTTAATCATGGTCTATTTCTCCTTTAATAAAATTTTGAAGTATCTGTTTCCCGTCTGGTGTCATAATAGATTCGGGATGAAACTGCACCCCATAAATGGGATATGTTTTATGCTGTACTGCCATTATTTCACCGTCTGCAGTAACAGCAGTAATTTTTAATTCCTCTGGAATCGTATTGGCATCTGCTGCAAGAGAATGATAACGGGCTACTAAAGCTATCTTAGGACACCCTCTAAAAATCAGACAATCTGTATCCAATTTTACCTCTGACTGTCTTCCATGCATCAATTCTTTTGCATAAGTAATAACTGCACCAAATGCCGCACAAATCGCCTGATGTCCAAGACAGACGCCAAGTATTGGAACCTCCTTGCCAAGTGTCTTTATGGTTTCCATTACTATTCCTGTATTCTCTGGTCTGCCAGGTCCAGGAGAAAGAATGATACGACTGGGATTTAATGTTTGGATTTCTTCCACTGTCATTTCATCATTACGGATTAGCTTAATATCTGGATCTATCTCACCGACAAGCTGAAAAAGATTGTAAGAAAAACTGTCATAGTTATCAATTAAAAGAATCATATTTCTTCCTCCTGTGCAAATTTCAGTGCCTGCAGTGACGATTTCGCTTTATTTAAACATTCCTCATATTCTTTTTCAGGAACAGAATCCGCTACTATTCCGGCTCCGCTTCTTACAAACACCTTCCCGTTTTTCTTATAAAGAATACGAATAGCAATACAGGTGTCCATATTTCCTGTAAAATCAATATATCCAACAGCCCCGCCGTAAATACCCCGCTTATTATTTTCAAGTTCTCCTATTAACTGACAGGCTCTGATCTTTGGTGCACCGGAAAGCGTTCCTGCAGGCAGTACGGCTTCCACTGCATCCAATGCATCATACGGTTCACAAATCTCTCCTCGTACCGTAGAACCAATATGCATAACATGAGAAAATCGTTCAATGATATGCAGCTTTTCTACCTGTACTGTGCCAAACTTACTGATTTTTCCAAGGTCATTTCTTCCAAGATCCACTAGCATATTGTGTTCGGCAAGTTCCTTTTTATCGGCAAGAAGCTCTGCTTCAAGCATTTTGTCTTCCTTATCGGTTTTGCCTCTTGGTCTTGTTCCGGCAAGAGGAAAGGTATGCAATACACCATTTTCTAGTTTAACTAAAGTTTCGGGAGAAGCACCTGCAACCTCTACATCCGTGCCCGAAAAATAAAACATATATGGCGAAGGATTGATGGTGCGAAGCATACGATAGGCATTTAAAAGACTGCCTTCAAAGGGAGCACTGAATCGATTGGAAAGCACTATCTGAAAGATATCACCTTCATAAATATAATGCTTTGCTTTCTCGACCATACTGCAAAACTGCTCTTTGTCAAACAGCGGTGTCACTTCTCCAAGCAGTTTTCCGCCGGGTTCGTTTTTCTTTTTGCCGTTTTTAAGAATCTCGGCAAGCTGTTTCAATTCTATTACTGCTTTGTTATATCCTACTTCTACATCGTCAAGCCTCATATTGACAATTAAAATCATCTTCTGCCTCAGAAGATCAAAGGCAATAACTTTATCAAAAAGCATTAGATCCACATCTTTAAAGTTTTCTGTATCTGCTGTATTACATTTAACAGATGGTTCACGATATACAAGATAATCGTAAGAAAAATAGCCGACAAGCCCTCCCGTAAAAGAAGGAAGATAGTCAAAATGAGGACTTTTGTATTCCTCAAGAATTTGGCGAAGATAACCGGATGGATTATCGGTCTTTACTGTTACATTTCCAATTTTCATCTCACCGTCTATACAGGTAATTTCCATTTTGGGATCAAAGCCAAGAAATGTATAACGTCCCCATGCCTCATTTGCCTGTGCGGACTCTAACATATAACAGTGAGTCGATATATTTTTTAATATCTTCATTGTTTCTATGGGTGTGATAAAGTCCGATAAAATCTCACAGCTAACAGGCAGCACATGATAGTTTTCAGTAGCTGCAATTTTCTTAACTTCACATAAAGCGGGCAAAATTTTCATAATTGATACATACCTCCAAAAAAATACTTCTTTGACAATCTGCCAAAGAAGCAAATAAAAACGTCCTTGACAGAAAGATACTCTCTGTCAAGGACGAATAATAGAAACACTATCCGCGGTGCCACCTTGAATTCACGGCATAACCCGTGCTCTTAGCAGGATACCAACATATCCCCGGCAAATTACGTCTGCCTGCAACGTTGCAGAATACTCTGTGAAAATCACATTTGACTGCACCCTCAGCGGTCCATTTGACAACTTGTTTCTCACCTGCTTCTCAGCATCGCAGGTTCTCTGTAAAGGCATCATTGCCGTTATCTCCGCTTCAACGGTTTGGAGTATTAAATTGAAATTGATTATAGCACTAGGACTTTTAAATGTCAATAGATTTTTTGAATCTCTCACAGCTCATTAAAGGGATGCCTAAAATATCTTGATTTTCTTTTAAAATTTACTCAAGATATTTTATTACTGCCACCTTCTATCTATAAAAATTATACTAATGCCCCTCTGCTGCTTCCCTGCATCAGCATATGACCATTTTCTGCAAAAGCATACATTTCATCATTATAAATATCACTATGTATCATGATAACACCATCTGCCAATAGAGCAAGACTATACTTCTTACACAAATAAGCAAACCAAACAATTCTTTTCATAGAAGCAGTCAGAATATGCCAATATATAACTTGCTTACTATTCGATGTACTAAAACATACTATTCCCCCTTTTTTAGATGTCTTAAATGTCTTGAACAATAAGGATATCCAAAATGAAGATATCCTATAAACTTTTCCCGATTTCAAATCGGAAATTTACTTCCAGGATTCACCATACTTACAAAAATCGTTACGCTCTCCAAAAATAAAGTAAATGGAAACATTACAAAAATAATAGAATTCGACTGAGATAATAAAAAGAAAAAATACCTCATAAAGAGAAGAAAAGGCAGCAGCAGGCAAGATAATCAACTCCGTTTTGAGTTCGTTGCTATAAATAAGTCTGTCCGAAAAACGAACAAAAAAAACTTTCTGTTTTACTCTTGCGTTCTGCTGCCAGATATGTTATATTGAGAATACAAAAGGGAAA
>CAJUEI010000180.1 GCA_910585255.1 uncultured Lachnospiraceae bacterium | reverse complement strand
GTCCTTTTCTTTCCTTGCTATTTTGTTTCTTTTTTCCTTAAGTTCTCACCTATGGTGTTTAGCCCGCTGTACGGGCGAATTGCACCCCGTTCCGTTCGGTTGGATGTACGTTTATTCAGAAGTCTTAGAGCTTCTGCTTTTCGGAGAGCGGAACAGCGGATTTCTAATGCACTCTGGCGTCCTCCTTGGGATTTTCTTTTTTTGGGTTACTTTATGGAAGTGAAAACTATACATTGTGAAATTTGACAGGATATGGTAGAATAGCGTAAAAGAGGAAGAATACGAAAAAAGGAGCAAAAGAAAATGTTTTGTCAGAAATGTGGAGCGGAGCTGCCGGAGGGGGCAGTTTTTTGTTCAAGGTGCGGAGCAGAACAAGTGAGAATGAATCAGACCAAGTTGCTGGATTCTGATGAGAGGGAAGAGAACGGAAGATCTGTTGGAATTGATAAAATTTATTTTGATATTTCTTTGGAGGATAGGGGGAAAGAGTTTAAAAGGGGTAAAACAACTGTTTTTGTGAAAGCGGGATTGGTAATGGTATTTGCAGCAGCAGTTGTTGTGTTGATTTCTTCTGTTTTGGGACAGAGAAATGCAAAAAAGGTAGTAGAGTCAGCTGTACATAAGACGATACAGGTTTTGCAGGAGGAGGCAGAAGAAGGGATTGCAGAGGGAAAAGAATTTGGCTATTTTTTGGAAGTAGCAGGAAAATATCATGCGGATTCTTTTTCCGATGCTGAGACAGCAGAACTGTTAAGTGAGCTGGAAGATTTTCGAATTCTTTTTTCTGGAAAGGTAACGGATGGGAATCAAGGGATTTGCGGCAGTATGGAAGTCGGAATGGGGGATATGAAGAATATTCGGTTTCATTATGAAATGGGAGAGGAGGGGTTTTATTTATTCTTGCCTAATCTTTATCAGAGAACGTTTTTAATTCCACAGGAATTTTTAGAGGATACGATGGGGACGGATTTAGAGGGAGATGATAATCGGGAGGCAGGAAAAGAGGCATTGCTTTCTTTTGGAAAAACGCTTTCGAATCTCTATCAGGAATTGTATGAAAAAGCAGCATGTAAAAAGATAGGAAAAGAGAGTTTAACGGAGTATGGAAATAGAAAAACGATTTGTTATGAAGTGACTGTATCAGCGGAAGAGTATCAGGTATATTTAGAAAATCTGCCGGAGCGATTAAAAGAAGATACCATATTGATAGATTGGCTGACAGAGATTTCTTCTAAATGGGAAGTGGAAAAATTTTTTACTTTATTAGAAGAAGAGATTGAACGCTATCAGATTCCGAAAAATGTGGATTATATTATATTGGGCAATGTTTATGTCGATAAGAAAGGGCAGATGGTACGGTTGGAAATTCCATTTAGGACAGAGGAAAAGCTGGTGATTTCTTTTTTGGGTGAGGAACGGTTAAGCGATTATATCAGTATACAGATGCAGATGGAAGAGGATTCTTTTAGCCAAAAGCTGACATTTCTTTATCAGCCGTGGGATGAGACACAGCAGCAGTCGATTGGGATTGAAAAAGAAAATCCTCTTATTTTTGCAGAATGGAATCAGGAAGAATTAGGAGAGGCCATTATTGAGATTTTAAATAATATCAGCAAGGGAGGCTATCTGCCGTCTCAATATAGAGAGATATTGGATGAATTATTATTATACCTTACTATGGATACAGAAGAATATCCTAGTTATAATGAATATGAAAATTGGGAACAGGAGTTAGAATACAGTGAAGCCGGCAATCCGATTTTAACAGATTTTTGGGAAAGCTATCAGATTGAACTAACGGCACCGCCTGATTCAAAGCTGGATTCCGATTGGTCTTATTCTGAGATGGTTTGTTTTACAGATATAGAAGAAGAACAGGATTATTATTATAGTATTGAACAGCGAGAGGACGATACAACGGATCGATTTCTTGCAGAGCGAGAGTATATAACAACAGAAAACGGCTATAGGAATATTGTTTTCAGTGATATTATACAAAAAGAAATCAACGGATATCAGGTATACTATCAATATTGTTCTTATGACAATATGACTATGCCTGGATTTAAAACATATTATGCATGGGTGCGGCTGGATAAGGACTATGTATTTGAACTTTATTTAGACGATTATACAAATTCGGTAGAAGATAGTATTTTAGACGGATGTTTTCAGGCAGTTTTGCCGATAAAATAAAAGAGAAGCAATTTAGAAAGGAGTGTATTACAATGGTAGAGGGAATTGGATTTGGAAGAAATGCATATGAAACAACGTATTCACCAGCGGCTCAGACAGGAAGAACAGCACAGATTGGTGTCAATCAGACAGAAGAAACCAAAAAAGCAGAGGAAGAGAGTAGACTTCCGGGTTCGAAAAAAGTAAAACCTTCTGAGTGTATGACCTGTAAAAACAGAAAATATGTAGACGGCTCGGACGAAGGGAATGTATCCTTTAAAGCTCCGGGGCATATTTCGCCGAAAAGTTCGGCTGCAATGGTTTCGGCTCACGAGCAGCAGCATGTAGCAAATGCCAGAAGAGAAGGAAGCAAAGATAATGCCAAGTTAATGTCGGCAAGTGTAACATTAAAATTAGCAGTATGTCCAGAATGTGGAACTTCTTATGTAGCAGGAGGAGTTACCTCCACTACGATTAAATATTCAGAAGAGAATCCATATGAAAGAAACCGAAAGCAGATAGAAGGAGATGCCCTGCGGGGAATTAATGTAGACGAAAGAGTATAGAATAGTTTTTCTTTCTGGTTAGAATAAACAGCAGGCAGGAGAAAAGGATTCTTTGCAGGGGTATTGCTTCCCGCCGGCACTTAGGCACGGTTTTTTCGTGCCTTATGTGTCCGCTGCGAGGAAGCTTTAGTGCAAACGACCCCAGCAAAGAATCCTTTTCTCCTGCCTGCGTCCCCTTCTTAACAAAATTACTGTGAAAGAAGGGTTTTTTCGGCTTTTTCCCGATAAACCAAAGCACTGATAATACCGAAACTAATACAGTCAGCCAGCTGCATAACAGTAGAAAGCCGTGTGGTTTGAAGGCAGAGATGATTCAATTTTCCTGAAAAATTTACAATTCCGGTAACACAGATATCCCCAGCTTCCGGCAGTTCTTTTTTTACTCCAAGTCCGGGACGAATACTTCCCGCTCCAAGTGTTACATAACCAATATGGGAAGAAGTACCAAGAGAAGCGTCTATAGCGATAACAGGTGCATGCGGATGCTTTTCTTTTATTGTATCAAGTGTATCATCTAAATTTCCTGCGTGAACAGGAGAAGAGAGAGTACCATATAAAATAAGCGGATGTTTTTCTAAATAACTAGAAAGTTTATATCCGATTAAAGGTCCAAGACAATCTCCGGTAGAACGATCCGTTCCAATACAGAGAAGCACAGGAGGATGGTAAGGTTCCATATGCTCAGAAAGTAGTTTAGTAAGCTGTGCCGCGAAGCGAATCGGTGCCGTCTGATCATAGGAATTATAATAGTAAGTCACAAAAATCCACCTTTCTATACTGGCTGCAAAGCAGAAGCAGAAGATAAAAAAAGATGCAGCCAGATGCATTTATCCTACAGTATTAACAAATCTTTTTTCTTTAATCATAAAATAAACGGAAAAGATTGACATAAGGAAAGAGAAACTTATTTTCTGTCTGCAAAAGGAAAGTGATTCAGCGGGAATTATGTTGAAATGCAGGAGATTTTATCACAAAGAATCCGGTTTCCCGTGACAGAATACGCACATTTTTTTCAAACAGGTGTGATATGATTCCCCAAAAAGGATATTGGAAAGGATACCAGTAAGGGGAAAGTGGGGATAGGGATGATTGAGATTATTTATAGTGATAATAAAGAAGAAAAAACAGTGGGATTTCCAGTAAAGCTACCAAGAAATTTTCGGCAGATTGGAAGCGGAGAAGATTACCGTAAAGTATATATAGAAGATTATGTGATGACTTATATCCGTAAATTGTGGGAGAAAAGCGGACAGGAGTATCAGACAGGTGTTCTTATGGGAAGCTGTAAGAAATATGGAGGAGAAACGTATCTGTTTATCTCTGGAGCAGTTAGGGCAGAGGAGATAGAACAAGAGGGCAGTACCTTGAAATTTACCGATAAGGTATGGACGGATCTATATGAAAAAATTAAACAATATTTTAATGATTTAGAAATTGTAGGCTGGTTTTATGCAAGAAATGATTCAGTAAGAGAAGTAGATGCAGGACTATTTAAAACACATGTAGATAATTTCGGAGGAGTAGATAAGGTTTTATTTTTAATCGATAAAAAAGAAAAAGAAGAAGAATTCTATGCCTATGAAAATGGGCAGCTTGCGAGGCTTTCTGGTTATTATGTTTACTATGAAAAAAATGAACAGATGCAGGAGTATATGGTAGAGCAGGCACCAGGGGAAAGTGTGGACGAACAAAATGAAGATCGGGTGACTTCCAATTATCGGATGCTGGTACAGGAAAAGCAGGATACTCATACAAAAAAGAAATGGAGCAGTACACTGTATACGGCATGTACTTGCCTGGTGATTGCCATATTGGCAGCAGGAACGGTTTTTGTTCGGGATTATGATAAGATGCAGCAGTTAGAAAGTCAGGTACATCAGCTTGCTGTTTCTGTGCTGAGGCAGGATACCGAAACAATAGCAGTAGAACAAGTAAAGGGTGATGTTTATCCGACTGAGACAGAAAGTGGTACAATACAAAATTTTCCCATGCAAAGTACAGAAACAAGTGAAGAAACTATACTGAATACAGAGGAGTCTGCTATAATAGAAACAACATCAGTGCAGGAAACTACAACAGAGAAAGAGACAGAGACAGAAGAAGAAACAACAATAGAAACAATAATAGAGACAACTACGGCAGAAACATCTGGAATACAGAGTATAAGTGGACAGGCGGGATATTATTATACGGTAAAAAAAGGGGAGACATTGACATCGATATGTATTGCTGTCTATCAGTCAGATCATATGGTATCTGCAATTAAGGAGGCAAATGGGATTGAGGATGGAGATAAAATCTATCCAGGGCAGGAGATTTATCTTCCTTAAAAAAGACGTGCGTTTTTGAAGGAAGTATTGTATAATGAGAAATTGTAATCATACATAATGCCTAGAGGAAGAAAATATGGCGGACATAAGACAATTTGTAAAAAAGGATGGCAGGGCTGCATTATTAAAACAGATAGGTAAGGGTGAACTGGTAAAGGAAGGTGTAACAAACCCAAAAAAGATTCTGCCTCCGGTTGGTAAAGTGGTAAAAAGAGGAATCGGTATTGTACTGATTATGGTATTATTCCTAACAGGGATTCATTTTTATGAGAAGAATAGGACTTATACAGGATATGATGTGCTGACTTTAACAGAATTAACAGAATCGGGAAATATGACTTATATTACATATGGAGATTATATTCTTCGCTATAGTATGGATGGAATTTCCTGTTTGGATAAGAATGGTGTGCTGATATGGGGGCAGGCCTATGAGATAAAAAATCCCATTATTGATTTGTGCAAAGATTATGTAGCTGTAGCAGGTCAGAAAGAAAATTCGATTTATTTGTTTAATCGCTCTGGAAGCCAAGGAGCAATTACAACAGAGTATCCAATTACTTCTATATCGGTTGCTTCTCAGGGAGTTGTGGCGGCTGTATTGGAAAATAATGGGACAAACTATATTAAAATATATGATAAGAACGGAAAAGAATTGGTGGGAATGAAAACGTTCTTGGAAAGAAACGGCTATCCTATGTCTGTCGATCTTTCAGAAGACGGAAGAAAATTAGTGGTATCTTTAATTGATATTGCAGAAAATGAACTGGAAAATTCATTGGTATTTTATAATTTTTCGGAGGTCGGACAGAATTATATTGAAAAATTGGTCGGTGGTTATAGTAAAAAGGAATTGGGAGATGTGCTGATACCAGAAGTTGTTTTTTTAGATAATACGATAGTTTGTGCATTTGCAGACAGTCGGCTTATTTTCTTTCGGATGAAAGAAATTCCAGAATTAATTCAGATTGTTGAGATAGAGAAAGAAATTCACAGTGTTTTTTACAGTGGAGAAAATGTTGGTATTGTATTAAATGATACAGAAGCTGGAGGTGTGTATTTGCTGCAGATTTATGATAAACTGGGAAAATTGACAAAGGAAGTGCTGCTGGAACAGGATTATAAGAATATTTCATTTGCAGAGGATCAAGTGATTTTATATAATGATAATAGCGTATGTATTTATTCCCTGGATGGTGATAAAAAATTTGAGTATACTTTTGAGAAAAATATTATATTATTTAAACAGATTATAGGGTTTCGATATGTGTGGGTAAACTCGTCTTCTATTAATGATATTCGTTTGAAATAAGGTTACCGTAATCTCATTGGTTTTAGACAATGGGTGGTTCACATAATGAGATTAGAAACAAGGGAGAAAGAGGAAAAGTATGGAAGGCATAAATAATTGGTTATTAATTGTTGTGCTGCTTTATGTGGTGCTTAGTATCGGAAATGGGTATCGAAAAGGTTTGGTTAAAATGATTGTTTCGGTAGTAGCGTTGTTTGTAGTGATTGTAATAAGCAGAAATCTGGCTCCTAGGGTGGAAGAATATCTGCAGCAGAGAACAACATTATACGAACAGATTCAGGAAAAAACAGATGTCTATGTAGATGAGATGCTGGAGGAGAAATTAAAAAATGGGCTGCTTTCTATTTCAGATCAGGCCTATGCGATTGAACAGCTGCCTTTGCCGAAGTATATCCGGGCGGCTCTCACAAAAAATAATGTGGAACAGGTATATCAGGTATTGGGAGTGAGTGCATTTGAGGATTATATCAGCGGGGTATTGGCAAAGGTTGCAGTGAGTGCAATTGCTTTTGTGCTTAGTTTTGCAGTGGCTGGAATCGGGGTTTTGATCTTGACACAATTAATCGAAGGAATCTTTAAACTGCCTGGATTAAGCTGGCTGAATCGACTGGGAGGAGCAGCGGTTGGAGGGTTAAAAGCATTGATTGTACTTTGGGTTTTATGTTTAGTGGTGACAGCCGCAGCCGGAACAAAGACAGGACAGCAGATTTTAGGAATGATACGGGAAAGTCAGATATTGAGTGCTATTTATAATCATAATTATATTATGGATTGGATTGCAGAGATTATAAATGTTGTATAGTGAATTATGACATTGGTTTTATGTTAGTATTTATTATGGCAATGTTGGCAGATGTAGTTAGGTTATGGAGAATATTCTCTGGGACTAGAAGTAAATTGATTTTATATTTTATGCAAACTTTTATTAAGTTTGTAGGTGCAATTTCTGGATTTATATGAAAATTATTATGATTATTATCCGAAATAATGGAATCTGTTTTTTATGAGGCAGATAGGGGTGTTATATTAGAGATGGAATATAGTGGAATTCGAATAGCGGGGAGCCAGCAAAATTAAAGGTTTTCCGCTATTTATGCATATGGGCATCTAAAGGAAATAGGTCAGCAGGGCTGACAGACGCCTGGTGCGGCGAGTGGGGGAAGTAACCTTCCCTACTTGATGATCTCTATAAAAAAAATAAATGTGAAAAATAAATGGAAAAAATTATTGACAAAATTATTGACAAAATAGTAGAAACATGGTAATATGATTAAGCTGTCACTGATAAAGAGTGTGCAGGCAGACAGAACATTGATAATTGAACAGTATATGAAATATAAACCAACCTTGA
>CAJUEI010000179.1 GCA_910585255.1 uncultured Lachnospiraceae bacterium | reverse complement strand
CTTGGCGGCTTAGAAGCGGGGGACTTCCTTGATAAGATTAAAAAATCAATTAATTTATAAAATAAATTAAGTTGAAATATCGAAATAATATTATACATAATTCACAAAAAAATAATTAAAATTAAATAAAAAATAGAGAAAATAGGTTTTTTATTAATTTATTCTTGCATTTTTATAAAAAAGTGGTAAACTTAATTTAAGTTAAAAATAAATAAAATTTATTAAACGGAGGTAACATTATGAAGCTTAAAAAAATGGTAAGTGTGGGATTAGTTGCTGTTATGGCACTGCAGCTGGCTGGATGTGGAAATGGAGGAAATACAACTCCAACTACTACTAATAACAATTCCAGTAATCAAAATAAAGGAGGGGAAACGGCATCAACAATTCCAACGATTGATTCGATTAAACTTCGGACAGAGCCAAACGGAGAAGGGGATTACACCGATCTGACAGCAAGTATTAAAGTTTTGACCAATCGTACAGATATTGTAGATACAAAGTGCAAGGAATATGCAGATGCGTTTATGAGTTTATATCCGAATATTACAGTTGAATATGAGGGAATTACAGATTATGAACAGTCTCTGCAGCTTCGGCTTACGACAGGAGATTGGGGAGATGTCTGCTTTATTCCTACTTCCGTAAGCAAGATGGATTTATCAAAGTATTTCACTTGCTTTGGAGATTTTAATACATTAGATCCGATCTATAACTTCTGTACAGAAAAAAGTTTTGAAGGAAAAGTATATGGAATTGCCAACGGCGGTACTGCTGGGGGGGTATTATATAATTCCAGAATCTGGGAAGAGGCAGGAATTACAGAACTTCCAAAGACGCCGGATGAATTTTTAGCAGATCTTCAGTTAATTAAAGACAACACAGATGCCGTTCCGCTCTATACTAACTTTGCAGCAGGATGGCCTATGGGGGCTTGGGATGCCTATACTGATATTGTATGTACCGGAGATCCAGACTTTAAGAACAAAATGCCTCATATGCAGGACCCATTTACCAAGAGAGACGATATGACAGGACCTTATGCCGTATACTATACTATGTATGAATCCGTTGCCCGTAAATTAGTAGAAGAAGATCCAGCAAGTACCGACTGGGAGTCTTCAAAAGGTATGATTAATAAAGGAGAAATCGCTACTATGGTATTGGGATCTGGGGCTGTACAGCAGTGCAAAGATGCAGGAGATACACCAGACGATGTAAAATATATGCCATTCCCGATTTCAGTCAACGGAAAACAATATGCAAGTGCAGGCGGAAATTATGGGTTTGGAATTAACTGCAAAGCAACAACAGAGAATCAGATTGCAGCTATGGTCTATGTAAAATGGTTAATTGAAGAATCCACAATCTATAAAGATGAAGGAAGCATCCCAGCACGGAAAGACGGAGAACTTCCAGATGTATTATCCGGTTTTGCAGGAGTAGAATTATTATCCAATAATCCGGCAGCAGAAGGAGAAGAAGACTTATTTGATAACGTCAATATTGAAAGTGAAGTCGGAATTAACAATGATGACTATCCAGACTGTGAGATTTTAGAGGCAGCTCTTTTCGGCAGCAGAACATTAGAGGATATTATGACAGAATGGAATCAAAAGTGGTCTTCTGCACAGCAGTCACTTGGAGTAGAAGTAAACCAATAAGAATCTGGCAGCTTAACAGGGATTGTGTCTGTGTGCTGCTTGGCTCAAATCTCGGAAATTTATTAAAAATAAATCTATTTTTACAAAAGCAGCACAGAAGTGGAGGTTATTTATGAGCAATACGACACAAGCAGCTCCAAAAGCAAAAAAGTCCTTTTGGGAAGTAATGAAAAGCAGAAAAGGACAGAGAGGGTTGGTCATTGTCTTATTTATGCTTGTTCCATTGACACTTTTAGCCGTATTTACATATATTCCATTTTTTGAAATGGTGCGGTTTAGCTTTTATGATATTCGATACGGTCAGGATGGAACTTGGGTTGGATTAAAGAATTATGCGGAAGTATTTAACCGAAGTGAGTGCTTTACCTCTTTGTTTGTCAGTGTCTACTATATGGGCGGTGCAATTATACAGCTGGCTCTTGCCTTATTCTTTGCCACCTTATTTGTATTCAAGGTAAAAGGAAGCGGAGTCTTCAAAGGAATTTTATTCTTTCCTTACTTAATCTGCGGAATTGCAGTAGGATTTATCTTTAAATTCTTCTATGCAAGAGGCTATGTACTAGATTCTCTTCTGCAGATGTTCGGTATGAATCCAGAAAATATTCCTTTCTGGCTTCAGGATCAAAAGATCAACAATATCTCTTTGGCAGCGACTTCTGTCTGGAGATATATGGGGCAAAATATGGTTCTTTTCTTAGGGGCGATGATGTCAGTCGATACTGATTTATATGAAGCAGCTTCTTTAGACGGAGCAAATAAATGGCATCAGTTCCTTTATATTATACTGCCAAGTATAAAATCAATTGTTGTATTAAACTTAATTCTTTCTATCAGCGGATCGCTTAGTGCATTTGAACCGCCTTATGTTATTACCAATGGTACAATGGGAACTGGTACATATTTTGTTATTATGAATCGTCTGGCTCATGAAAGACAAAAAGTAGGGCTTGCCTGTGCAATGGCAATCGTTCTTTTAGCTATTATTGTAGCCTGTACAGTGGCTCAGAATCTATTCTTTAAATATGTATTTGACAACGGAACAGAGGATGAATCTAAAGCGGCTGTTCGAGCAAAAAAACGGGCAGCAAAGGCAGCACGGAAGGGAGGATATTAAGCAATGAAAATTTCCAAGATGAAAGCAAGTTCCTTTTTATTTACCGTATTTAAATATGGGGCGATTATCTTAGCATCGATTATTGCTTTGCTCCCAGTTTGCGTCTGTGTTTTAACAGCATTTAAGACAACAGAGGAATACAACAGTACTTCTGTACTGGATTTGCCGCAGTCCTTCTTATATTTTGAAAATTTTGTGGTTGCAGTAAAGCAGGCAAATATGTTTCGGGGATTTTTAAATACAGGAATTGTATTAGTAGTAGTATTAATCGTTTCGATTTTTACTGGATCGATGCTGGCTTATGTATTAAATCGGTTTAAATTTAAAGGAAGCGGTATTATCAACAGCTTATTTATGTTTGCATCTTTAATTCCAGGTATTGCTACTCAGGTTACGGTATATCAGATTATGTATACTTTAGGGCTGATTAATCATCTCTATGGATATATGATTGTTTTAATGGGAACGGATATTATTTCGATTTATATTTTCCTGCAGTTTTTTGAGAATCTTTCCGTATCGCTAGATGAATCGGCTATTATTGATGGATGTACTTATTTTGGAGTATTTTTTAAGATTTTATTCCCTCTTTTAAAGCCGGCGATTGTGACATCTTTAGTATTAAAGGGAGTAGGAGTGTATAACGAATATTATATGTCGAACCTGTATCTGCAGGATCGGAATTTAAAGACGATTTCTACTGCACTGTATACATTTACAGGACCTTATGGGAATCAGTACAATTATATCTGTGCAGGTGTGTTAATTACCATTATTCCTATTTTTATTTTATTCTTGATTTTCCAGGAGCAGGTATATAGCGGAATGGCTGCAGGTGCAGTGAAGGGATAAAAAAGATTGCGGAAGGGGATTGCCGTGCAGGACATCTGAATTCGGCAGTATATCTGCTCCAGGCCCGCTTTCGCTTAGAATTTCCTCGTAACGGACACATAAGGCACGAAAAGACCGTGCCTAAGTGCCGACGGGAAATATGACCTTTCACAGATATACTGCCGAATTCAGATTGTGTTTCGCAGAATATATATAAAAACAGTTGTTTCATTAGCAGATGTAACAGACAGGAAATTTTATGTTTTGTTACCAGATGCGGTAGATACAGCAGATACGTGCAGAAATTTGATGTTGTGTTGATAGACGCAGCTGATGGAAGGAAGCTTTATCGGAATATTATAATAAATGCAAAAAAAACATTATATTTAATGAGTATATAGCAGATGCAGGAGGATTTTTGTGTTCCGCTGGCAGATACAGCCTGAAACAGATGGAATGTCTGTGGAGGGTCATATTTCCCGTCGGCACTTAGGCACGGTCTTTTCGTGCCTTATGTGTCCGCTACGAGGAAATTCTAAGCGAAAGCGGGCCCAGAACAGACATTCCATCTGTTTCAGGTGTACGGGAGGGACAACACTTTAAATAAAATAAACCAATACAATAAAACAAAATAAGCAAAAAAATAAAGGAGACAACATTATGAACAAAGTAAAAATAATAGGTTCGGCTGTGCCAAATATGCCGTGGCAGGAAAAACCAGAACAAGTGCATGGTGCACCCGTTTGGCGATATACAGAAAATCCAGTAATCGGAAGAAATCCGGCTCCAGAAGTAGCACGAATTTTTAATAGTGCCGTAATGCCCTATCAGGATGAATTTATCGGGGTATTCCGAGGAGAACAAACCAATGGTATTCCTTATATTTATATGGGAAGAAGCAAAGATGCCATTCATTGGGAATTTGAAGAAGAAAAGATCGCTTTTGTAGATGAAGAAGGAAATCCTTTTATGCCGGTCTATGCTTATGATCCACGGTTAGTAAAGGTAGAAGACACCTATTATATTATCTGGTGTCAAGATTTTTATGGTGCTGCAATTGGAATCGCAAAAACAACTGATTTTCAGAGATTTGTTCGAATCGAAAATCCATTTCTTCCGTTTAATCGCAATGCTGTTTTATTCCCAAGAAAAATTCATGGAAATTATATGATGTTATCTCGCCCAAGTGACAGCGGACATACCCCATTTGGTGATATTTTCCTTTCGGAAAGTCCAGATATGGTCTATTGGGGGAAACACCGCCATGTGATGGGAAAATCATTTGAATGGTGGGAGTCCTTAAAAATCGGTGGTGGTGCAGCTCCGATTGAGACGACAGAGGGATGGCTTTTATTCTATCATGGGGTAAGCGGAACCTGTAATGGCTATGTATACAGTATCGGCGGAGCGATTTTAGATTTAGAAAATCCTTCTATTGTAAAGTATCGGTGCGGAAACTTCCTTTTGACACCGGAGGAATGGTATGAAGAGCGTGGATTTGTACCAAATGTGACATTTCCTTGTGCTACGATTCACGATGCACAGAGCGGAAGAATTGCGATTTATTATGGAGCAGCAGATACTTATGTAGGGCTTGCTTTTACAACAGTAGAGGAAATTGTGGATTATATTAAAAAGAACAGTACCGTAAGCGAGTCAGATACCGAGATTGGAAAGAGATAAGGCGGGGAGGATATGGAGACATTTGTAAATGAGATTGCCTGTCATTTAAAAGAGCGGCTGATTCCTTTTTGGGAGGGATTAAAAGATACGAAATATGGCGGCTATTTTGGCTATATGGGATATGATCGGAAGATCGATCCGACCTATGAAAAGGGATGTATTTTAAATAGTCGGATTCTCTGGTTTTTCTCTAATGCCTATCGGCTTTTGGGAACCGAGAATCTAAAGGCAGATGCACAGCATGCTTATCAGTTTTTAAAGGATCATTGTCTGGATACAGAGTATGGAGGGATTTATTGGTCTTTGACCTATGACGGACAGAGAAAGGATGATACGAAGCATACTTATAATCAGGCATTTGCAATCTATGCCCTTTCTTCCTACTATGATGCAGTGGGGGATCAGGAGGCGTTGCAGACGGCGATGCAGTTATATCGGCTGATTGAGGAAAAGTGTACAGATGAATATGGCTATCAGGAGGCTTTTGATCGGGCTTTTTTGCCGGCGGAGAATGAAAAACTGTCGGAAAACGGAGTGATGGCAGAAAAGACCATGAATACACTTTTGCATTTGTTAGAGGCTTATACGGAACTGTATCGGGTGACAAAAGATAGTAGTGTAGGAGAAAGAATTTGCTTTATGCTGGATATTTTTGAACAGAAAGTTTATAATCCAAAGTTGGGGAGACAGGAAGTATTTTTTGATCGGTATTGGAACCCTTTACTTGATTTATATTCTTATGGACATGATATAGAGACAGCCTGGCTGGTAGATCGATCCCTTGAGGTATTAAAAGATCCCGTATATACAGAAAGAATTCAGAAAATTACAAGACAGATTACAGAAAATATTTTTCAGAGAGCACTGGAAAAGGATTCTATGCCAAATGAAGCGGAGAATGGAAAAAAGGATACTACTAGAGTTTGGTGGGTACAGGCAGAAGCGGTAGTTGGTTTTATTAACGGATATCAAAAGCAGCCGGAGCGGACGGAGTATTTAGAAGCGGCAAAGCGGATTTGGAACTATATTAATACGACAATGATTGATAAACGAGAGGGATCGGAATGGTTTTGGTCGGTGGACTCAGAGGGGAATCCAATGGAAAAGCCGATTGTAGAGCCGTGGAAATGCCCTTATCACAATGGCAGGATGTGTATGGAAGTAATACAGAGACTAGGAGACGGCATTGTTTCGACATTTGGGAGGCAAAGGGATGATACATAGACAGTATTATGTGGAGTTGGAAAAACAGGAGAAGTTGATTGCCAGAAAGAATCAAAAAAGTGATTTTTATAATGGAATTTATAGCCGGTATTGTGATCCGGTTTTAACAAGAGCACATGCTCCGCTGGATTGGAGATATGATTTGGATGCTGAGAGAAATCCTTACTTTATGGAGCGGCTTGGAATTAATGCCGTGATGAATTCGGGAGCAATTTTCCTAGACGGAAAATTTTATCTGGTGGCAAGAGTAGAGGGAAATGATAGGAAGTCTTTCTTTGCAGTGGCAGAGAGTGAGAGCGGGATAGACGGGTTTCGGTTTTGGGATTATCCGGTGGTGCTGCCGGATACCTGCCCGGAGGAAACCAATGTCTACGATATGCGGCTGACTAAGCATGAAGACGGTTATATCTATGGTGTCTTTTGTTCGGAGAGCAAAGATACTTCGACTTCGGATTTATCGGCTGCAGTTGCACAGGCGGGTATTGTGCGGACAAAAGATTTAAAAAATTGGGAGCGGCTGGAAAATCTTAAGACACTTCGCTCTCCTCAGCAGAGAAATGTACTGCTTCATCCCGAATTTGTAAATGGAAAGTATGCCTTTTATACTCGCCCGATGGATGGGTTTATCGAGACCGGAAGCGGCGGAGGGATTGGATTCGGACTTTGCGAGGACATTACACATGCGGTAGTGGATGAAGAGATGATTATCAGCAAGCGGATCTATCATACCTTAACGGAGTGTAAGAATGGAGCAGGAGCCGTTCCGATTCGGGGGAAACGGTGCTGGATTCATATTGCACATGGAGTTCGGAATACAGCAGCAGGACTTCGCTATGTCCTGTATGCATTTGGAACCGATCTTCAGGATCCGTCTAAAGTAGTGGCGGAGCCTTCCGGGGTATTTTTGGTTCCTCTTGGAAAAGAACGGGTAGGAGATGTTTCCAATGTAGTCTTTACCAATGGTGCGGTTGCAAGAGAAAATGGAGAAGTTTATATCTATTATGCTTCTTGTGATACACGGATGCATGTAGCTACCACTACGATAGATCGATTGGAGGACTATCTTTTTCATACACCATCCGATCCGCTGCGTTCTCCAGACTGCGTAAAACAGCGGTGTGAATTGATTGACAGAAATAAAAAATTGTTGGCAGAGGAAAAATAAGAATAGAGGAAAGAGTGTACAAATATGGCTATATTAAAGTTAAAACCTAGCTGTAA
>CAJUEI010000178.1 GCA_910585255.1 uncultured Lachnospiraceae bacterium | reverse complement strand
AGAAGCATAATATAATACGGCAGCATACCGCCTCTCTCTTGGAAATAATTGAATTAAATAAAAAAGAATCATACTGTCAAAGAAAAACAATGGTATCTTAGCAAACAAATTACTGATAAAAATTGTTTTGGGATGAAACAGACAAAGAAATCCTCCGCTCAGACATAGAAAAAACAACATCATCGGCGGATAAGGAAATGAAGAAAGTAATTGATTTTCCCAATAATACTGATAAATATTCCAGTCTTTACCCCCCCAATTCTCTAAGAACATAGAAACAAATGGAAGAAACATTCGATCAGAATAATCGGATGAAAATAAACCTGCTAAAAGTATTTTCACCCCTAAGATTCCAATTATAAATATCCAAAACAGATAATTCTGATAAAATTGAATTACTTTCCTTTTCATTTTTATTCTCCTGGAATAAATCCTTTGTTTGCTGTAAACTGTTTCCAATATGCTAATGTTTGTTCATATATTTCATATTCTCTTGGTGTTCCCCATCCAATATAACGTAAAATTTCAAATACTTTTGTATCCATTCCCAATTCTTGTGTATGCTTTAAAACTTCATCTACATAAAATTCTCCGTTAATCCGATCCTGTTCTGCAATCATCTTTTCTGCGGCATATACAAAATCACTTCCTCTTCGAAACCAAAAAGTTGCTACAATTGCATGATCCTCTGCTGGAGTATCTGACAGAGGTTTTTTAATAGAAAGTCTTTTTATCTGTCCTTTGGAATCGGTCTGTATCCATCCGTATGCATTTGGATTTTCATTCACAATCTCTTGGTGACGATAAGTAAATGCCAATACCTGTGCCTGCTGTTTTGCCTGTTCCAATTTTTCTTTCTCTAATATCATCCCATTATCACATCCGGCAATTAACAGCTCTTCAGAAGAATTGATCCATTCTTTTGCCAATAGACAAGTACACGCCTGTCCCTCTGTCAGCTCTTTCACTGTAAGAAAACGACACTTTGGAAAATAACGCTGTATCTGCTCTTCTACTCCTGCTTCTTTATGAAATGTTCGATCCATATAAATGATATTGGCTCCCTCTGCCTCTACTCCGGGCAAATCCTTTGTTGCAGCTACTACCATAGGAAGTTTTTCCCCTGTTCTCCAGCTTGTTACTTCTATCATTGGCTTATGTACCAAATAACCTGCCTCTGCAAACCGTTTCCCTGCTCCCGCCATTGGAATAATAATTTTCATTTTACTTCCACCCCCTAACAATATTTGTCCAAAATAAATATTCTTTTAAATCTTCCGGTGTGCCCCACTGACAAAAAAAGGAAACATTAACGGGAACCCATACTTTTCTTCCATCTTGTACCATAAAATTATAGGGCAGACTTGCATAATACTCTCCATTTAAAGTTTCTTGTTTTTCTACTAATTTGCGGCAATATTTCTTTAATAGTTCTCCCGTTCGAAAATAATATGTACCAGGAGAATGTTTTGCCTTTGTTTTTTCTGCTTCAAAAGAATACTTTTCTCGAATAGCAAGCAGATTTTCCTCAGAATCTGTCTGACAAGATGCATATACATTTTTAGGAATCATTAAATGCGGATGAAATCCAGAATAGCAGGGAATCGCACCGTCACATTTTCTTCTGGCTACTTCTTTTTTAAATCTCTCCCAATCCCATATCATATAAAAATCACAGTAATTAATAATACAAGGCTCCTCTTCTGCAATTTCATCAGCCGCCCGCAATACATCAAAAACAGGACCTTTTTTCTCCCAATTTTTAATAGCAAAAATATGAGCAGTCGGTGCAATCCGATATAACATCTTTTCCATTTCAGGAATGGTATCTAGATGTTCCTGCCGGCAAATAAATAAAATATCTGTCTCTTTTGGAAACATTCCCTCTATAATCCATTGAATTATCGGTTTCCCCTGTACAGGTATAAATGGCTTCAGTTCGGAATAGCCTGCTGCTACAAAACGTGAACCATAACCGGTCATTGGTATAATAATTTTCATTTTTCTTCTCCTTGTTTTATTTTATCTATTGTTTATTTTTCCGATAGAGTTCCGCATCCCAATTTAAAAGAAATTCCTGTTCCTGTTCCGTAAGATAAGTTTCTTCGATTCCCTGATTTGCAACTGCTATTTCTGCACTAAACGCTAAAAGACTTTCTATTTCTTTTGCTTTTTTCATACTGGATGCCAAAATATAAAATTGATCTCGATATTGTAAAACAGATGGTTTTCCATATTGTTGAAAAAATTGCTGGATGCTTTCCTGTTCCTCTCCTTCTTTTACTGATAAGATTTTTCTTCCGCAATATACTACCGTATCAGGCGAAACCGTAAGTTCCCACAATTTCTTTCCTAAAAGCAGATAGGCTTTTTCTACATTTCGATTCTGCACTTGATAAATAAAATCCTCCTGCCATCCAAAAGCTGCTAATTTTTGATATAACATCGTAGAATCCGAATAGTTTCTATAATCTATAGAAAGTACCTCTGCTATTTTTTGTAAAACTGATTCTGTTTTTTCGATTACTTCTAAAGCAGTATTCCCGCTTACAAGCAGCCCATGATTCTGCAAAAATACAATTTCTAACTCTTTCCCGCTTTTTTGATATTTTTGATACTCACAAAAATAGGCAGCAGCTAATGCAATTCCGGGAGTTGCATAAGGAATCAGCAAAGCTTCTGGAAATAATTTCTGCAGCTGCATCATTCCATCTTTTCTAGATGCAAGAACCGCTGCCAAAACAGCATGTGTATGTAATGTCACTGTTCCAGTAATAGAATGAAGAAACGTCTCAATTGAAGGTCGTGCCCCTTCTCTATATGCCTGTTTTAATAAAATCTCTTCTGTTTTTTTTGTTATCTTATCCGGCGAAGTATTTTTAAAAAATTCCGTTATCACAGAATAATTTACAACAGAATAGCCTTCTGTTTCGGTAAGTTCCGAAAGGGAATAGCCAGAAGCTTTAATTAACATCTCTTCTTTTGATATTTTAACAGAGGAATTTCCGCCTCCAGCCTGTACCAAATCTTCCCTCATCCCTGCATATTTAGAAATACAAACTAATTCATTCTTATAATTCATAGTATGCTCCTACTCTATATATTGAAAAGGAAACTGAATAAAACGATAGAGATTATAATGATCAATTTCTTGTATTTTTTCACAAGGTTTTTGATATAGAATGGAATTTCCATTTCCTAACATAAGCTCTTCCTCATAATCAGTTACTATCACAATAAATTCTTTTTGATTTTGTGCTTCTTTTACAACATATTCATCTAAATTAAAATACCATATCCCTACCTGATCGGCATTTTCCATACTAAAAGTTACTATTAAACTAACCATTTCTACCTTTTCTCCAGAAGCCTCCTGTATAGAATAAGCAGAATTATATGGAGCGTATGCATAAGGAATCTGATTCTCTATCAAATATGCAGCAACCTTTTTTTCCGCTATATAACCAGTAACGTTCCATATATTAATATAGGTACTAAACATGTTAATTATCATTATACAGCCTAAAAAAGCTTCAAATATACCTGCACATTTTTTAATTTCTAATAACCACTCATAACTTAATACTATGCTAATCCATATTACATATACAACGGAATAAAAATACCAATAACGATTCTGCGGCTGCCCGTCTCCTGTTAAACTTAATGTACTGCAAAAAAGAATCGCAATTCCCGCTGCTGCCAAAAACAGATAAAAAAGATACTGCTGTTCTTCTTTTAAATTTTTAATCCCATGGAGCACCAGA
The DNA here is from genome assembly GCA_910585255.1 of uncultured Lachnospiraceae bacterium. Lineage (GTDB taxonomy): Bacteria > Bacillota > Clostridia > Lachnospirales > Lachnospiraceae > MGBC114844. Next base: position 4,049 of record CAJUEI010000178.1, on the reverse strand, counting down.
AAGAAAATGATTATCATACTGATTTTACATAAAATATTCATCCCATCTATTGACAACAGCTTAACCGATCCATCTATCCCTATTACTTTAATGCAATTTAAAAATGCCTGAAATAAATGAGTCCAAATATCTTCCACCCTAATCCATGTTGCTCCCACCGTATCAACTGCCAATTTTCCACTTTTTAAAAAGATAAGAACATACCCCAATAATCCCAAGCCATAAATTCCTATTATAAATGCATTTTCTATTATTATTTTTTTCTTAAATTGAGAAGTCTTAAAATATTTCAAAATAACACAATAGAGATTTACCATTGTAAACGGTGCTAATGTAAAAATCATGGTACGAGGTCCGACTAATCCAAGCATAAAATAAACCGTAAACAAAAAAATACGCTCTGCCGTTTTTATCGTTTGTTCCTGATATACCCGCAAAAAATATCCAGCTAACAAAAACATCGAAATTAAAATAAACCCATACGCCCCATATATTGCAAAATACCATCTTGTAAAATTCAGTCCAAATCCTGCCAATAATAATTCCACAGCAATTAAAATAGAGATTTTATTTATATTTTTTAATCCAGAAAACATATAATAGACAGCAAAGCAAGAAGCAATCATCATAATAAACAAAGTGACACTATGTGCAATCTGCATATCTTTTAAAATTCCCCATAAAATAGCTGTAAAAACAGTAGGTCTTAAATTAAGAGGCTCTGTTGTTGAATACCACGTCTCAGGAAATAAACTGTTCTCTCTCCACATGGCTTTCGCAAATATCTTTTCTACTTCTGAATCAGGTGTACTAAAATCATCCATTTTATATAAATTAAAACATGTTAAAAAAATAATGGTACTTCCAATCAAAAATAACCAAAAAAGCTCTTTTTTATGGATTCCTTTATTCGATTCCATCTTATTTCTCCTACCCCTATTGATTCAATTCCAAATCATGCTGTACCATTTCTTCCACCAACTGTTCAAAAGAAACCTCTCTCTTCCATCCAAGCTTTTTTTCTGCATTAGAACAATCTCCCAATAATAATTCTACCTCTGCTGGACGAAAATATTTAGGATTCACCAAAACAAGTATCTTTCCTGTTTTCGAGTCTCTTCCTTTTTCTTCTATTCCTTCTCCTTCCCATACAAGATCCATTCCTGCAACCCGAAATGCACAAGTTACAAATTCTCTTACGGTTCTTGTCTCTCCAGAAGAAATGACATAATCTTCTGCTTCCTCTTGCTGAAGCATCAGCCACATAGCCCTTACATAATCCCGTGAATGTCCCCAATCTCTTTTTGCATTTAAATTTCCTAATTCCAATACTTCCTGTTTTCCCAACTTTATTCCTGCCACTCCATTGGTTATCTTTCTGGTTACAAATTCCAACCCTCTGCGTTTGCTTTCATGATTAAATAAAATCCCGCAGCAGCAAAACATTCCATAACTTTCCCGATAATTTTTAGTAATCCAATGTCCATAAACCTTTGCTACACCATAAGGACTTCTTGGATAAAACGGTGTACTTTCTTTTTGAGGCGTCTCTTGTACCAAACCAAACATTTCACTTGTAGAAGCCTGATAAAATCTTGCTTCTGGTTTTACCATACGAATTGCCTCTAACATATTTGTTACACCAACCGCATCAATATTTGTCGTTGCAAGCGGCTGCTCCCAGCTAGTAGCGACAAAAGACTGTGCCGCAAGATTATAGACTTCATCCGCATTGGATAGTTTCATAGCATGAAGTAACGACACTAAATCCGTCATATCTGCATAAATAAAATGAATTTTATCCTTTATATGTTCTACATTTCCATAGTCTACTACACTTTTTCTTCTAAGCAGTCCATATACCTGATATCCCTTTTCCAACAAAAATTCTGCTAAATAAGAACCATCCTGTCCTGTAATTCCTGTAATTAACGCACGTTTCTTCATTCTTTTATCCTCTCTTTTTCTTTATCTTGTTCCAGCATTTCTTTTAAAATTTCCATAATATTTTTATATTTATATTTTTGTCCTAAAAATTTCTTTAATCCACGATTATCTCCAACTAATCTCCAAATCTCATTTTCTCGTATATATTTTGAAGAAATCGTAATTTTAGGCTCAAATCCGGTCAGTTGTTTTAACATCTCTATTACATCATTTCCTGTTGTCTCTACCCCTGTACAAATATTTAAAACTTTTTCTTCTACATATTCTCTGCATGCCAATTCCGCAAGAGTGTTTGCACATAATTCTACATCCGTATAATCCCGAACAGATTCTATATTTCCTAACTCAATTACCGGCTTTCTTTCTGAAAAACTGCTTACTAATTTCGACACAAAAAAACTACTGCTTTGTCCTCTTCCTACCACCGTAAAAGGACGAACAATCTTTATATCAAAATCCTTTCTATACTGCCGACAGATAACTTCCATTACCATCTTGGTATAAGAATAATGGTTGACCGGATTGAACTGTAATTCCTCTGACAAATACTCCTCTTTTTGTATTCCATATACACCTGCTGAACTAATCATAATCATTCTGCATCCCTTTTTGCCTGCTTCTTTTGCCGCAAGTAATATATTTTCAGCCCCGCATACATTCACCCGATACAATTCAGGAGTATTATTATATGTAACAGAAGCAATTGCCGCTAAATGAATAATCACATCCGGCTGATATTCTTTTATAATTCGAAGAACAGACGGATAATCTGTAATATCCGCTTCTATCTGCTTTTCTTTTGCAATTTCCGATGACTGTTTTATTACAATTCCAAGATAGGAAGGATTCCTTAATTCCAATTCTTTTTGTAAATGACGTCCAAAAAATCCATCAATCCCTGTTATTAAAATCCTTTTCAAAATAAACCCCTTTCTAAAAACAATCCCTGTTCCTGCTTTCGTTTCTCTATTTGGTCAAAATTTAAAATAAATAAACGGATTAAAGCTGCTTCCATTTACAAAACATAACGTCAGTAAAAAAAGCAAAATATAAATCAAATCCGAACCCATCTCATAATATACCGCACCCAGCTTTGCCTTTAACTTTGCTGTTTTTTTCTGAAAGATTGGAACCGACAAAAGCAGTGCCGCTGCAAGACAGACCAGATACCAGTTATTTATCTGCATCAATAACGCTTTATTCCCGCTGCTGCTCCATAGAAATAGCTGCTTTATATAAGAACACGCTTTTGCCAATGTCTCTGCCCTAAAAAAGATCCAGCCAATCATTACCACTATCCATACATAGATATGACAAAGCCACTTCGGCACCTTTTCTAAAAATGACCACTTCTTTTCCGCCAGCATAAAACCGCCGTGATACAGCCCCCATACAATAAAATTCCAAGATGCCCCATGCCATAATCCAGTACAAAAAAATACAATTAAATTATTGATCAATGTCCTTGTTTTCCCTTTTCGATTCCCTCCAAGCGGAATATAGAGGTAATCCCGAAACCAATTCGTCAATGAGATATGCCATCGTCTCCAAAAATCCTGCATACTAGCCGCTTGATAGGGATAACGGAAGTTCTCTAAAAAATGAAAGCCAAATACCTCCCCTAGTCCGATTGCCATATCCGAATATGCAGAAAAATCAAAATAGATTTGCAGCGTATATCCCACGATTCCAATCCATGCCAATAAAAATCCCTGCTCTCCCTGATATTGAAAGGAAAGATCCGCCAGTTCTCCCATTGTATTTGCAAGTATCATTTTTTTTGCCAATCCAAGCACAAACCGCTTGATTCCGTTTCGAACCGAATTTCGTGTAATAATTCGATTTGTAATCTCTTTTTCAATATCGATATAGCGTACAATCGGTCCTGCTATCATCTGCGGAAACAGCATAATATAAAGAGATAAATTTATAAAATTTTTCTGCACCGGAATCTGCCCTCTATAGAGATCAATATTGTAAGACATAATCTGGAATGTAAAAAATGAAATTCCTATTGGCAGTGCAATCGAAGGCAGTGCAGCATGAAGTTCTATATGAGCTGCCGAAAAAACAGCTAAAATAGAATCTGCTATAAAATTAAA
>CAJUEI010000177.1 GCA_910585255.1 uncultured Lachnospiraceae bacterium | reverse complement strand
TGTAAAAAATATGACAATATTTGTATAGGAACACCTGTTGTGATGCAGGAACAGGAACATGAGTTTCATGCGGAGAAAGTAGAGGTATGTAATATAGATGAGATTGCAGATTATAAGATGGGATTTGATGTGCTGCTGCCTTATCAGGATTTGCTGCCTTATACCATTACAGGTGTTACGAATATTGCCAAGTATTCAGTAGATGGTTATATAAGAAATGCCGTTGCCAATATTACAATAAAGGATATGGAAATGGATAGCTTTCCGGTAGCGATTTATAAGATGTATCGGGACAGTATAGGGGAAGCATATACCCTGCCTAAATTGGAAATGGATCATTCTTTTGCCTTTAATTATTCCAAGAGAAGCATGGATTATACGGTTTATTCTTTTTACGATGTGCTGACAGGAGAAATTCCTGCTTCTACATTTCGGAATAGTATTGTACTGGTGGGGGATTATACGAAAGGGGGAAAAACTTATAAAGTACCAAACCAGCGGAATATAGAGATGACAGAGATTGAGGTGCAGGCAAATATTTTGGAAGCACTTATGACACAGAAGACAGGATTGCATGTTTCAAGAACATTTTTAGCATTTTATTATGGGATTTTTGTAGGTGCCTTTTTTATAGTGATTTCTTTTAGCGGCGGTTTGCGGACGGTTATTGAAGGAATTCTGCTGCTTGCTGTTCAGGTACTTGGATGCTGTCTTTTAAATAAATGGGGATATTATGTGCCTATGCTGATTCCGATTATCTTTGTAATTGGAATTACTGTAATGAATTTGTGTGTGAATTATATTCGGGCGAGACGAGAGAGAGCAGTGTTAGAGGGTGTTTTTAAGAAATATGTGGATGAACAGGTGGTAAATGAAATTGTAAAAGAGGGAGGGATTGAGGCAAAGATTGGTGTGATTCGAAAAGATATCGCTGTTTTATTTGTGGATCTTCGAGGTTTTACAACACTTTCAGAAAGTTTAGAACCGGAACAGGTAGTAGATATTTTAAATAATTATCTCAGTTTGGTTGCCAATGCAGTGGCAAAGAACGGGGGAACTTTGGATAAGTTTATTGGAGATGCAGCAATGGCAGTTTTTAATTCACCGACAGATATAGAGGACTATGTATTTCGAGCGGTCTGTACGGCATGGGATATTCGAAATAGTGCAAATGAACTGGATCAAAAGTATAAAAAGAAGTATGGAAAATCAGTGACATTTGGAATTGGCGTGCACTGCGGAGAGGCTGTTATTGGAAATATAGGATGTGCATCACGAATGGATTATACAGCAATCGGGGATACGGTAAACACTGCTTCTAGATTGGAAGGAATTGCTGGTTCAGCACAGATTTTAATTAGCAGTGAAGTGCATGAACGGATAAAAGATCGGATTAAAACTGTTTTTACAGGGGAGATATCTTTAAAAGGAAAGAAAGAAATGGTATCTGTTTATGAAGTAAAAGGGATTCTTAGAGAGGAAAAAGAAACAAATCGAAAATTTCTTTTTGGATGGAGGAGTATATGAATCAATTATCTTGTATTCCATTTTTGGATGAATTAGATTGTTATGTTAAATTTGCAGAGGAATATCAGGCTGCATTTGAGTATAATGAGTTTTATGTTCCGGCTATTATGGATGATCCGGCATCTATTCAGAATATTATAAAGCGATATAAAAGTACAGGAAGAGATTGTTCGAAGGATACGCTTCATGGGGCGTTTTTCGATGTCTGTATCAATAGCGGAGATCCAAAGATTTTTAAAGTGAGTGATTATCGGGTGCATCAGAGTATGGAGATTGCACAGCAGATAGGAGTTAAGGCAGTAATTTTTCATACCAATTATATTGTAAATTTTAAATTAAAATCCTATTTAAATACTTGGCTGAACTTAAATGAAATTTATTGGAGAAAGATTTTAGAAGAGTATCCAGATCAGATGATTTATATAGAAAATATGTTTGATGAGGCACCAAGGATGCTGACGCAGCTTGCTTTTAAGATGCAGGATGAACCGAGGTTTGGGGTATGTTTTGATCTGGCACATGCAAAGATTTCCGGTACACCGATAGCGGATTGGTTTGACTGCTTAAGTCCCTATATTGTACATATGCATATCAATGATAATGATGGTGTCGAAGATTCACACTGTCCGGTTGGAACAGGAGTTTTGGACTGGAAGCAGTTTAGTCAGTTTGGGAAGCAGTTAAAACAGGAGCCGTCTATTTTAATTGAAGTTCGGAATTTTAAGGATTTACAGCAGTCTGTGCAATATATGAAGCAGAATAAGATTTATCCGTTTCATGGTTGACGAAATGGGGTATATAGCGTACAATGAGATACAAATATCTAAAAAATCTAGGAAAAGTGAGGAAAACAGATGAGTAATCCAGTTGTAGTATTTGAAATGGAAAATGGGGATCAGATGAAGGCAGAATTATATCCAGAGATTGCACCCAATACCGTAAACAATTTTATTCGTTTAATTCAGGATCATTTTTATGATGGATTGATTTTTCATCGTGTGATTCGCGGATTTATGATTCAGGGCGGATGCCCGAATGGGAACGGAATGGGAGGACCAGGTTATGCAATTAAAGGGGAATTTGACAGCAATGGTTTTCCAAATCCATTAAAGCATACAGAGGGGGTTCTCTCTATGGCACGGGCAAATGATCCAGATTCTGCTGGTTCTCAGTTTTTTATTATGCATAAAAACTCTCCACATTTAGATGGACTGTATGCCGCATTTGGAAAAATAATTGAGGGAATGGATATTGTGAATAAGATAGCGGAAACACCAACCGACTATATGGATCGTCCGTTAGAGGCACAAGTGATAAAGTGCGTAACAGTGGATACGGATGGGACAGATTATCCAGAACCAGAAAAACAGTAGAAGGTAGATAGGCTTGTTTATGGACTGGACGATATTAGTTACAGATTCTGAAATGCTTTTAAAAAATAGGGAATATAATTGGAATGGAAGAAGACTGCTTGATTTGTCTGATGCTTTTTCGGAGTGGCTGCAGCATAGAAGTACCTGTGAAGACTGGTTAATTCTTGCTGAAAAGCAGGAGACATTGGATTTAGCAAAGCGGCTGAAGATACCTGCAGTGGGTTTGGAGCAGGAAGGTACTGTTTTTTTAACAGGAACTCCCTATATTTTGCAGGGAATAGGAGTGGAAAGTACTGCTTTTTTAGAACGGGTTTATCGGCGTTATTATGGGCTGCCTGTTAGAATAATAGAGACAGAGCGTCTTTGGATAAGAGAGATGAAAAAGTCGGATACAGATTTTCTGTTCCGGCTTTATCAGTGTAAAGATGTACAGAGAGAAGTGGATCAGGCGGGGTTAAGCAGGGAGGAGCTAGGTGTATTTTTAGAGAAGTACCGTCAGATGCGGTATCCGTTTTATGACTATGGGATGTGGATAGTGGAAGAAAAAGAGACAGGCAGTTTAGTTGGAGAGGCAGGGATAGAGGAGGATACCCGTTTAGAAGAGGAAGCGGCAGACGGGATTTGCCTGGAAGCCGGTTATGTGATTTCTCCGAAATTTCGGGGGAAAGGATATGCAGTGGAAGCCCTTGCTGGAATTCTTGCTTATGTAAAAGAAAAAAAGGAAATCTATTTATTTAAAAGGGTTAGCTGTTATATTCGTCCAGAGAATCTTTTGTCTGTTCGGACAGCAAAGCGGTGCGGACTGCAAAGACAAGAGGGAAAGCGGTATGGAAAGCAAAAAGAATTCGAACAATATAGTTTAAAACTAAGATAGGTGGTTTGCTATATTGTTCGAAGATTGGAATGATAAAAAGGAATTCTTTATAGTCCGAAAATAAATCGAATAAATGCAACAGCGGAATCGACATGTTCGGAGTTTACAATAATACTGACATAGGCATGATCTAGGTAAATCCCATACTGTTCTGCAAATTTGGTACCCGTAATATCAATGGAATAGGCACCTTCTACTCCGGGGGCATCTTCATTTTCATGAGCTACAAAGGTAACAAGACGGTCAGAAAGTGCATCCAGCATATCCTGCGGCAGGATTTGATTGAGATCGTGAAATCCAGCGGTTGTTGCATAGGCTTCTGTTACAGTGCTGTCAGAGATAAAGCAGTCTACTGTGCGGGAAGCGAACAGAGCGGTTAGTTTTTCAATAGAATAATATGTGTTTTCCTGTTGAGGAGAGTTTTCTGCATAGTCAATAACCAAACTGTTATCAATGGTAAGAATTTCGTTTTCTGGATTTAGTTGAATATAATCAGAAAAATCTTGTGTCAGTGCCTGTTGTGTTTCTTCTGTTAAACGATTGTTTACAATTGTACAATAAAAGACGGTTTTATATTTGATGTTTTGATATACAGACATAGCTACGCCGCCGATTAAGACAGCACAGAGAATGACGGTGAAAAACAAAATATGGTAATATTCCCAGATATATTGTACTTTTTTTCGAAATCCTTTGATATCTTTAAAAGTCAGTTGTGTTCGCTCAATATAGGATTCTTTTTTATTATTTTTGGGAAGTTCTATCCGCATAGCAATCATGCTCCTTTCGATTTCTTTAGGTATTATTGTAACATAAATCTTTTAACAAACAAGGAAAATTATTCTTGGAAATCTTAAAAAAATATTAAAAGAAAGGAAAAGGTTTGCCTTTTTTGGGAAGGTTGGATATAATCAGGGATAGAATAATAGGCAAAGGAGAACAAGATTGTGGATAAACTATTTGATTTAGACAACCCCTTTTTTCGCTTTATATCCAAGTTAGTGGATGTTATCTGGTTAAATATTCTGTGGATGATATTTAGTATTCCAGTGGTAACAATAGGGGCCTCTACTACAGCAATGTATTCTGTAACAATGAAGATGGCAAGAGATAAAGAAGGCTATGTATTTCAGGGATTTTGGAAATCTTTTAAGGAGAACTTTAAGCAGGCAACGATAATCTGGATTATTCTGTTGATTGTAGGAACCGTATTGGGAACGGATATTTATTATTTTTATCATAGTACTTCTAAATATGCGAAGTTTGGACTGGCAGCGATGATTGCCTTATCTTCTCTGGCACTTTGTACAGCCGCTTATATTTTTCCGCTTCAGGCACAGTTTGAAAACAGTATAAAACAGACGATAAAAAATGCTTTTATTATGTGTGTGCGGCATCTGCCATGGACCGTTTTACTTCTTGCAATCTATGTGGCAGCGGCGATTTGTCTGTATATTACAGCGTTTTTAGTAGGAATTGTTATCTTTGGGCTGGCTGCGTTTATTACTTCTTTTATCTATAATAAGATTTTTATTCGTTATATTCCAGATGAGATGAAAAATGAATATTAAATGCGGATTGTGAATATCCGATTTGACTGGTGCTGAATAAGTGAAACAAAAAGGGACTGCTGCAAATTGTAATAATTCTGCAGCAGTTCCCTTTTATTTTGAATGATTATTGTCCGATAAATATCTGGGCAATAGGAGAATTGGATGGAAGAATTAATGTTTTATTTTCGCCTTTTAGTGCAACTTTTGCAGCGTCTAATGCTCTGACAAATGCATAAAATTCACTTCGGGAAGCATCGGCATAGGCTTCTGAGAGGATTCTCATATATTCGGCTTCTCCTTCTGCAATAATGCTTTCTGCTTGTGCCTGTGCAGAGGAAATGCTGATTGCAACTTCCTGATCGGTAGTATTTTGAATCATTTTTGCTTCGGAGTCTCCTTCTGCCGTATAGGTAGCAGCGATTTTATCCCGTTCGGAAATCATGCGTTCGTAGACAGCGGATTTATTGTCAGATGGGAGATCGAGACGTTTGGTTTCTACCGTAAGCAGTGTAATGCCGTATTGTTCCATAGAGGCTCCGATATTCTCCATTAACATCTGCGTCAGTTCGCCGTCTCTTCCGCTGATAACGTCATTTTGTGTCATGCTGCTGATAATGTTTTTAATTGCATTATAGACAGTGGTATCAATACGGCTTTCCGCATTGGCAATAGAAGAATTTAAAGTTTGTGCAAATATAAGCGGATCTGAGATTTTCCACAGAACGTAACTGTCTGTAATCATGGTTTTTTTATCCATTGTGATAACGTCAGATTCGGATAAATCATAGATTAAAATCTCTTTTGGAAGAGTGTCAGCCGTTTGGATAAATGGTATTTTAAAACTTAGACCAGGTTCGGAAATAATGGAGCTGACTTTGCCGAACTGACGGATTAATTTATATTCGTTTTCATTTGTAATGACAATGGAGATACTAAATAAAAATAGGGCTATTAGTGTAAAGACGCCAATGATAATCTTTTTCATGTTATGATACTGCTCCTTTCTATATCGAATCGGATTGCTTTTTATCTGATTATTGGATAAGCTGTTATTATTGTTTTGTTGTTATTTATCGGTTATTATTCTGCTGATTCAGAACTGGAGTTTTGGGTAAAGGAGTCAAGCGGAAGAATGGTTTGTATCGTGTTTCCGTCATTTCCATTAATAATAATCTTCATTTGCGGAAGAATTTCCTCCATGGCTTCATAGAACATCCGATGTCTGGTAACAGCAGGATTTTTAATATATTCGTCATACATAGCATTAAAACGTGCAACTTGTCCGTTGGCCTCATTGATTCGCTGTTGTTTGGTTGCTTCGGCATCTTTTAGGATTTTATCCACTTTTGCTTCTGCTTCTGGAAGCTGTTCGTTCCGATATTTGTTAGCATTGTTAATGGCGGTTTCCTTTCCCTGCTTTGCAGTTTCTACTGCTTTAAAGGCTTCCATTACTTCTGCTGTAGGCGGTTCGGAGTCCTGAATGGTGATGTTGACTAATTGAACGCCGATATCATGAATAGAGAGCTGATTTATAATTTTTTCACGGATAGCTGATTGGATTTCTGTCTTTCCGGTGGTCAGTACACTGTCTACATCATAGTTGGCGATTACGCCTCGGATACAGCTTTGAGCAATGTTTTTTAGGATTAGCTCTGGATTTTCGGAAGCATAGATTGCTTTTACAGGTTCTGTAATACGATATTCTATAAAGAAATCGACATTGACAAAATTGTAGTCAGAAGTAATCATTAGGGATTCCGCTTCTTCAGAATCGTTGCTGTTGGTGTTGTAGCCAATAGCGAAACCTTGAATGGTGGTGTTTACTTTGTGTACTTCCTGTATAAATGGAATTTTAAAATGCAGTCCAGAATCGGTGACGGCGGTTGCCTTTCCAAAGGTGGTTAAGACTGCCTGTTGCTGTTCACTGATACTGTAAAATGAACCTGATGCAAGGATAAGACATATAAATAGGATCAGAACAGCGAAAAGTATTTTTTTGAATAATCCTTTTTTTCTTGGGGTAAAATCTGCAGTTTCCATGTGGTTGGCTCCTTTCTTTTGCTTGGTTGACGGTGAAAAAGGGAATAAAAAAGACTTTTGCCCAGACCGAGTGTGGTCAAAACAAAAGTCTTGCTATTTCAAATAAAATGCGGATTCATTGTTTTAGGATGAATCGTGCTGACGACACTTTATTCCATCTTTGGAGATGGAAGCTACTCCCTTTTCTTTATGGAAGATACTATAACATAATGTTAAAAAAATATCAAGAGGTTTGGGGGAGTTTTGTAAAATTTTATAGATTGTTTAGAGGTTTTTATGATTGGATGGGCGAGGAAGGTGTTGGGGAGGGGACGCTAGGGGGAGAAAGCGGTATCTCTGCGGTGTTCCGCTCTCCAGAAAGAAGAAGCTCTAAGACTTCTGAATTTACGTGTATCCAGCCAGACGGATCGGGGTGCAATTCGCCCGTACAGCGGGCTAAACACACCCCTTTTTTTGCCATTCGAGAATGGCAAAAAATCCTAG
>CAJUEI010000176.1:973-7891 GCA_910585255.1 uncultured Lachnospiraceae bacterium | reverse complement strand
CAAATCGTATTATGGAAATTACACCAAATGGACTGATTGATAAAATTACAACGTATGACGAATATCTGGCCAATGATGAAATGGCAAGAAAACGCCAAGTTTATACGATTAATCTGTCAGACGAAGAAGATAATTAAATAAAACAGGAAAGATTTTTACCTAAAAAGCAAAAATCTTTCCTGTTTTATTCTAATCAAAACTTTAATAACTTTCGGATTTCCTCTGTTACCTGCATGGTATATTTATTTCTGTCTGTTAAATCACTAACTCCCCTTGCATTGTAAGCGGAAGCTTCGTTGACCTCTTCTACATTATCAAGAATTTCTTTGATCGAATCCGATAACTTTGCAATATGATCCTGAATATCATTAATAGATTCTTTTATATTAGTAACACCTACACCATAGAGTTCGGATTGTTCCGCAAAAGTACGAAAACTAATAGTTACTTCTTCTTCTAGATATTTCATAATCCCGTCAAAGCATTTTCTTACAAATGCAATCGATTCATTACTGTTTGCTATAATATTTTGGATATTGGTTGCAGTTGATTTCGTTTCCTTTGCAAGTTCTCCGATTTCATCTGCTACTATTGCAAATCCTCTTCCTGCCTCTCCTGCTCTTGCCGACTCAATGGATGCATTTAACGATAATAAATTGGTCTGTTTTGTAATCCGCAAAATCTCATCCGCCATTTCGTTTACCCGCTCCATCGTTGCCAAGCCCTGCAGTGCTGTTTCAATATCGCTCTTGGTTAATTCCATTGTTTCCATTCCTCTGCTTAAATTATTCTTTACATAGGAATTCATATCATTTGCACGCTGAATTAAAGTATCAGAAACTTCTGTTCCGCTATATACTTTTTCCTCAATATTACCTACAATAACAGAAATTGTATTTAACTCCTGACTTACTGCTTCAATTGCCTGATTCGTATCATCAATTCCAGATGATAATGATTTTGTTGTCACTGCATTATCAGACATATAGGCAATTAATTTTTCTGTTGTTTCAATTAATGCCTGTCCTGTTTTTTCTCTCTTTTCTTCTGATTGTTTTGATAATTGCTGTGTGGTATGGTTATTTGACAAATCTTCCGATAAGGCAAAAACATTCTGTTTTTCCTGCTGCAGTTCTTCCTGCTTTTTTTGCTGTTGTCTCAATAGATAGCAGCTCCCCGCTGTAATAAGCAAAGAAACAACTGCCCCAAATGCTATAGAAATTATGTCATTGTTTCTGCTTGTCAACACAGTAAGGCACCATACTAATACCATTCCTATACAATAAATCCCTAACGTTCGCCTGTGAAAACCTGCAACTTTATCCCTCTGGTCCATCTTTTCCTCCTTTGCTGCTGATTCTTAAATAAAATTCTTTCCGGTTCATATTACTGTATTTTTACTATATTTTATTATTACGATTATAACATGATTCTTCAAATAAGGCAAGAATACGTATTTTAAAAGGAGTGGATAAATTTACTTTCAAATTCTATCTCCAAAGAGGACGCCAGAGAGCATTAGGGGCATGCTGTTCCGCTCTCTGAAAAGCAGAAGCTCTAAGACTTCTGAATTTTGGTACATCCAACCGGACGGACCGGCACGCAATTCGCCTCTAAAGGAGGCTAAACACGTGCCTTTTTCGGGCACAAGTGCCCTCAAATCCTAGAGATCGACAGAAGTCCAAGAGCTTCTAGCTTTCCTCCGAAGTCACAGCATGCCCCTAATGCTCTCTGGCTATATAATTCCGCAATCTACGTTTCTTTTCCTTTGCGGATAGATAAACCAGCCAAAAATACATCGATATCCTTCTATTTACCTATACTTTTATTCTTCTTTTATAGCCTGTCATTGTCTGGTCACAGTAATAGTTTATACCTCTAGCCTTACCCTAATTGGTATATCTTCTACTCTTTGTAACATTACATTACAGAATAATTAACACTTACCACTTCTTAACTCTCTTTTCAAAAAATTGCTCCTACTGCATAAAACTTAAAATGTAATATATATTTCGGCATATAATTACTGATTTTGCAATCACTTAACATCTCTACAAACTGGAAATTATAAATATTTTTCCAAAATTCTTTTATAAACCCGATATACCCAATAAATTCCAATCGAGCAATCAAATACTACTAAAATAATTCCGGCAATAGGAAAGACTACGAATAAAATTCCAGTCAATAAGAAGAATAATGCACACCTTTTATATAATCCAGCCATTTCCGTATTATAGCCTTTTATGTCCTTAACTATATCTTTTAGCGAGGTATCCCCACTCCAAAAATTAATAGGCTCTCTGCTATCTTTATTATAAATACTAATAACAAAAAAAGGAAACGCACATAATAAGCAGCATACCAAACCCACTATTCTTCCAACCATATACTAGCCTCCTCAAATCCCAATTTATCTTTTTAATTATAAAATATTTGTCTACCACCCGCAATACATGTTTATTACCTAATTTTCAGTAAATACACAATTTTGAAAAGAAAGTTTCTTAACAGCAACTCTTCCTTTTCAGCAAAAATATATATTAATTTATATATTTTATATATTTGTTTAATCATATGTAAAAGAAAAAGATATCCACTACATTTCTAATTAACTTATACATCTGCAAAATAGAAAAGATACCCATACACTCCTAATTAACTTACATCTGCAAAATAAAAAATACCCATACACTCCTAATTAACTTATACATCTGCAAAATAGAAAATAAAAAATACCCATATACTCCTGATTAACTTATACATCTGCAAAATAGAAAAGATACCCATACATTCCTAATTAACTTATACATCTGCAAAATAGAAAATAAAAAATACCCATACACTCCTGATTAACTTATACATCTGCAAAAAAACGTAAATTGCGGAACAATACAGCCAGAGAGCCTTAAGGGGACGCTGTGACTTCGAAGAAAAGCTAGAGGCTCTTGGACTTCTGTCGATCCCTAGGATTTGAGGGCACTTGTGCCCGAAAAAGGCACGTGTTTAGCCTCCTGCAGAGGCGAATTGCGTGCCGGTCCGTCCGGTCGGATGCACCAAAATTCAGAAGTCCTAGAGCCTCTGCTTTTCGAAGAGCGGAACAGCGTCCCCCTAAGGCTCTCTGGCGTCCCCTTTGGAAATAAAACTCAAATGGATTTACATGCTTATCATAAACTGTTAGCAATTTTCATCTAAAATAAAAAATTTATGTTGACAAACCATTTTTTCCTGTATATAATATGATATGTAATTTAGCAGTGATAAGCTGATATGGCACAGGCGGTAGCGCACTTCATTGGTAATGAAGAGGTCACGGGTTCGAGTCCCGTTATCAGCTTTTATTTTTATTGATTCTGATTTTCAAGTAAAAATTCAATCCGCACAACAGTTCCCTTTCCCTCCTCCGACTCTATCCAAATCCTATGCGATAACCGTTCCAAAATCCGCTTGCAGAGATATAGTCCAATTCCAGTAGCACATTTATCGGTATGTCCATTATATCCTGTATATCCCTTTTCAAATACCCGAGGCAAATCTTCTGCCCGAATTCCAATTCCTGTATCTCGAATCGCTAAAACCCCTTCCCGTTCTCTATAGATTACTACACTGCCGGAAGGAGTATATTTTATTGCATTGGATAAAATCTGCCCTATTACAAAGCATATCCATTTTTCATCTGTAACTGCTTCCATCTGTACAGCAGAATATTTTAATTGTATTTTTCTTCGGATAAATAGTCTAGCATATTTATGGACTGCTTCTCGGATTACAGAGTCCAAATCTATTTTGCGAAGAACAAAGTCGGTTGACTCTGAATCTAACCGCATATATTGAAGTACCATTTCTACATACTGCTCAATCTGAAATAATTCGTCCATCTCTTCTGCTAAATCCTGTTCTTTGTTTTTCTCCTGTAAAAGAAGCCGAAGTGCAGAAATAGGAGTTTTAATCTGATGTACCCACATAGTATAATATTCTTTCCACTCATTGCTTTTTTTTTCTATTTCCATTCGGCTTTTCCATTTATCTTCAATTAAAATCTGCAATAAGTATTGATACTCTTCTTCTAAAAAATTTGCTGGTTCCGGCAGCCCGTCTAAAGAAATTCCTACTCGCTTCTCTAATTCTTTTAACTGCAGATATCTTCTGTAAAATTTGCTGAAATCCCATCCTAATATTCCTAAAAGTACAAAACAGTAAAGCCCAATTCCATATATAATTTCCCTAAGAGCAATCTGATTAAGCAGCATATCTGCTCCCAACAGACTGCCTAATCCCAATGTCATCCAAATCCATTTCCCATTTTCTTTGCTGTAAGAATATAATGCCTTCATCCAATCCGATACCCTATTCCTTTCTTTGTTACAATAAATTCTTTTAGTCCAATTAGTTCCAATTTTTTGCGTAATCGATTGATATTGACGGATAAGGTATTTTCATCTACATAGCTGTCATTCTCCCACAATTTGGTCATTATTACATCTCGCTTTACTACAATATTTTTATTCTCCATTAAAATCTGAAGAATTTTTAATTCGTTTTTAGTTAGTTCTAACTTTTCATCCCGATAAATTAATGTTGTTTCGGTTAGATTTAATATTGCTCCTTTATATTCTAATATCGCCGATTGTCCGATAAAATCATATGCCCTTCGGAGCATAGCTTGGATTTTTACCGTAAGTACTTCTAGTTCAAATGGTTTGGCAATAAAATCATCTCCTCCCATATTGACTGCCATTACAATATTCATATTTTCTGATGCAGATGAAAGAAAAATAATCGGTATTTTAGATATTTTTCTAATTTCATTGCACCAATAATAGCCATTATAAAATGGCAGTTTTATATCCATTAAAACAAGCTGTGGTGCAAATTTTGTAAATTCTGCCATAATATTTGAAAAATCGGATGCACAGTCTACCGTATAGTTCCATCCTTCCAAATGTCTCTTTACCGTTCTGGCTATAATCTCATCATCCTCCACAATAAATATCCGATACATACTTATCCCCCTTACTACGCTGATTGTTTTTTCGGCTATTCGTTGTCTATTGTATTTTTTTGACACCCTTTACAGCCTGTACAATTCTTTTCTAACTGTATATCCAGATAGCGATAATTTTCCACTGTTTCTAACAATACAATTGCCTGAGCAGAAATTCCTTCTCCGCTTCCGGTAAATCCAAGTCCCTCTTCTGTGGTAGCTTTTATATTGACTTGATTTCGCTCTATCTTTAATGTACTAGCTATGGTCTCTTCCATCTGTTCTATATAAGAAGCTAATTTTGGTTTTTGTGCAATAATGGTTGCATCGATATTTCCGATTAGATACATCTGTTCTTCTAATCGTTTCTTAACCTGTTCTAATAAATGTATGCTGGAAATTCCTTTGTATTTAGAATCTGTATCTGGAAAATGTTTGCCAATATCTCCTAAAGCCGCTGCCCCTAAAAGAGCATCCATAATTGCATGAGTTAAAACATCTGCATCAGAATGTCCTAATAAACCCTTTTCATAAGGAATTTTTACACCTCCAAGAATCAAATCTCTTCCTTCCACTAACCGATGTACATCATATCCTATTCCCACTCTCATAATAGACCTAGCCTTTCTATTTTTCCTACCTTTTTTCTTTTTTTATTAGTGATTTTTGTTTTTTATTTTTAGCAAATTTTTATTTCTTATGATTTTTATTTTTTATTAATTTTTCTTTTTTATAATTCTTCTTTCTCTTTTGGCTTTTCTGTTTCTTTTATTTTTTTGCTTTCCTCTATTGCTTTCTCATAATAGGCTTGAAAATATTCGGCAAAATCTAATATAATATCTGAATTGGTTGTTTTGGCATCTATCTGGTATATGGTATATTCCTCGATACTTTTTACTTTTCTATCACTAAAGGTCGTTCGATATTCGGATACTTCTAAATTGGAAAAGACTAAAATATATTTTTTATGTAAATTGTAAAATTTAATGATTCGTTCTTCTTTTTGTTTTCCATTGCTCTTTCCTGATGAAAAAACCTGAAACATTCCATTTTTATTTCCAAGTTCTTCTGCTGATTTTTGGTCTTGATAAATATAAGTGTTTTTATCTAGTCCATCTAGGATATCTAAATTGTGAAATAAAGTAATAATACTTGCTAAAAGCATGTTTTTTTCTTTGGTAGCATCTGGATAACAGCTTCTTCTGCACAGTTTTCTATAGAGTTCTTTATATTCACTATAGAGCTGAAAACTTTTACAGAATAGATCATATTTTTCATTCATTGTATTATAAAATTCCTGCTTTTTTTCTACATCAAAAAAATATCTTTCTGTTGTTCGATCCAACTCATCTGTATATTTTGTTAAAATGGCATATCCCATTCCGGCATTGATTAGCTTTTCTGACATTTTTTTATAGGTTGCCTGATTTACTGCCATTAAAACTAAAGATTCCGGCATCCATACGGTGATAATATAAATCGTATTATTTAGTGATCTGACATAGTATCTTCGCAGTACTTGGATACAGGAAAGGTTATCTAGTGATTTTCTTTTATAAATTGCTTTGATATCTTTTAATGCCTTTCTAGATAACTCATCATAGAATATTTTAATATCTTCAAATACATATTTATTAATTTCTCTCACTTCTTTTACAAAATCCTTTACTTTTAATCTAATATTGTTTAACTCCCCCTCTGGTATATTATCATAATTTTCAATTTGATCCAAATCTTTTTTTATCGCTGTAATAATTTCTCTTGCATAATTCATCTCTATTATTCTCCACCCCTTACTGTCAGATATTTGATTTTATCTCAAAACAAAAGTCCTAAAAACCTTATGGATATAGGTTTTTAGGACTTATCAGAATAGCGAAAGGGGGATTTGAACCCTCGACACCACGGGTATGAACCGTGTGCTCTAGCCAACT
>CAJUEI010000176.1:0-917 GCA_910585255.1 uncultured Lachnospiraceae bacterium | reverse complement strand
TATGACCCTCTGCTTGTAAGGCAGATGCTCTCCCAGCTGAGCTAAGACCCCATACTTTTCCATTTTTTACCGCTTTGATGACTGCTCTTTCTGTAGTATAGTATATAATTTCCCGATTGTCAATACTTTTTTCACATTTTTATTCCTGCTTTTCAATATGCTAAACTCGTATATCAAATCTTTCCCTATCCCCAATAATAGATTCCTCTCTTATCATTCGTTTTTCAATCTGTAGTCTCTGTCTTTCTAACCAAAGCGTTTTTTCCCACTCTTCTTCTGTTATAAAATCTTGTTTTTCTTCCAAAGAGTATTCCTGTTCTGCTACCTGTTCCTCTAAATTTTCTTCTGTTTTCTCTATAAGCTCTTCTTCTGTTAATGATTCCTCCATATCTTCTAACAGTTCGGATGTTGTTCCCTGTTCTTCCTCTGTATCAAGTGCTTCTTTCCGTCTTTCTTCTTCTCGCTCTTCTGGTGTCTTTGGTTCTGCTTTTTCTGCCGCTTCTGCAATCTTTTCTCCTATCTCTTTTGCTTCATCCATTATATGCCACATTTGTTCGTTATTATAAGCCATTTTTACAGCATTGATTTCTTCTTCATAGGAATGAAACAATTCTAATTTTCTTGCAATCTCTTCTAATGTATTGCATTTCATTGTTTTTAAATTTTCTTTTCTGTCTTCCCAAAAACCTACCTCTTGTTCACACTGCATTTGTCGCTCTTGCTTTTCCTCTGTACTTTTTAATCCATGACTAGAATAAAAAGAAAAGAATCCTCTATTTTGTCTTTGTAAAGAAATATTCACAAAAATTCCTCCCTTCTTTCTAATTTTTTATTTCTTTTCAATTTAGTAGTTTTTAACCTCATCAAGGAAGTCCCCCGCTTCTAAGCCGCCAAGACGAAAGCGGTGAATTGGGACT
>CAJUEI010000175.1 GCA_910585255.1 uncultured Lachnospiraceae bacterium | reverse complement strand
CGGACGGACCGGGGTGCAATTCGCCCGTGCAGCGGGCTAAACGCACCCCTTTTTTGCCATCAGAAGATGGCAAAAATCCTAGAGAGTTGACAGAAGTCAAGAGCTTCTAACTTTCCTACGAAGTCACAGCGTGTCCCTAATACACTCTGGCTGTATTGTCTCATAATTTAGGTTGTGTTTTTGATTTCTTTTTTATCTTTTCTTCTTTCTTTTTTTGTGGGTGAATGGTTGTTGTTTTTTAGAAGGTGTTTTTATAGTGGGAGTTCTTTTGGGATGAGAAGAGATATGATGTTTTGATTTTTTATTATATTTATGTGCTGGTGTAGGGATGGGGAATAGTGTATTAGGATAGTGGTTTAAGGATGCATGGATTTGAAGCGTGCATCTTTTTTGTGTTGAAAGGAGAAATAGGAATAGGGGATTTTTTAGGTTTTTCTTGACAACTGGATTAATGTGTACTATACTGTATATATTGATATAATACAGTATAAGGCGGTGATGCTTTGGAGATTATAATAAGTAATAAAATAAGCCGCCCTCTATATGAGCAGATTTCAACGCAGGTAAGAGCACAGATTATGAGCGGCGAACTGAAAGCGGGAGAGGCACTTCCTTCTATTCGTTCTTTGGCAAAATCATTGCAAATTAGTGTTTTAACGGTGCAAAAGGCATATGACCTTTTACAGGCAGATGGTTTTATTGAAACAACAGCCGGGAAAGGCTGTTATGTATCTGTTCAAAATCAAGATTTTTATTTGGAGGAACAGCAGAAAAAGATAGAGGGATGTTTGAATGAGGCTATTGAGATAGCCCGTACAAGTGGAATATCATTGGAACGGTTAGTGAATGTATTGACGTTATTGTATGAGGAGGATTGAAAATGAAAAATGCTTTGACTATTTCGGGGCTTACTAAGACTTATCAGGATTTTATTTTGGATCATGTTTCGTTTGCTGTTCCAAGCGGCTCGATTGTCGGATTAATCGGTGAAAATGGTGCAGGGAAAAGTACAACAATTAATGCAGCTTTAGGATTGATTCAAAGGGATGGCGGTCAGGTTTCGATTTTAGGGAAGGAGGAAATAGACGGGGATATAAAGGAACAAATAGGGGTTGTATTTGACGGAAGCAATTATCCTGAAATTCTTTCTCCAAGGAAACTTAACAGGGTGATGAAAAATATGTATCATTTGTGGGAGGAGCAGACTTATTTTCAGTTGTTAAAGCGGTTTTCTTTGCCTTTTGATAAACAGATAAAACAGTTTTCAAAGGGAATGAAGATGAAATTGGCTATTTCGGTTGCTTTTTCTCATCAGTCGAATCTGTTGATTTTGGATGAAGCAACCAGTGGTTTGGATCCGATTGTAAGAGATGATATTTTGGATATGCTTTTGGAGTTTGTGGAGAAAGAAGAGCGTTCCGTATTGGTATCTTCACATATTACCAGCGACTTAGAAAAAATTGCTGATTATATTGTATTTCTTCATAAGGGAAAAGTGGTTTTTTCTAAGCCGAAAGATGAACTGATTGAGCAGTATGGTATGATAAAATGTGGTGCGGCACAATTTGGTACATTCGATCAATCGGATATAGTTGCATACCGGAAAATGGAGTATGAATGGCAGGTATTGGTTTCTAACCGGGAGAAAATGCAGAAAAAATATCCAAAAGCAATGATAGTTCCAGTAACGATGGATGAAATTATGTTGCTCTATGTAAAGGGGGAGAAAAGATGAAAGGTGTTTTAATAAAAGATTTTTATATTGCAAAAAGTAATATTGTGGTTACTGTTGTTAGTTTAATTGTTTTGGGATTTGGGCTTTCATTTTTATTGGAAATAAGTGCACTTTTGATATTAGCTCCGGTTGCTTCTACAACAGCGGTTTTTATTAGTATTACCAGTGATGCAGCTTCTAAATGGAATAAAAATGTAATTACCATGCCAGTATCACGAAGTCAGATTATTGGAGAGAAGTTTGTTTTCTATATTCTGCTTGCTGTATTAGGAATCATTATTGCTCTTGTTCCATGTATGGTTTTTGCTTTTCTTGGTATGGACATCACGTTTTATTCTTTGTGTCTGTATGGTTCGATAGGAATAAGTGCTACTCTGCTGGCAGGTGGTATGAGCTTGCCTTGTGCATATTTATTTGATCCAGAAAAATCACAGATCGTTTTTATGATGTCTTTTATGGCATCGACAGGAGTGATTGCAGGTCTTATTCTTTTTATTAATATATGGGTTCCTGTAAAAGAAAATATTCTTTTGGCTTTTAATCTTGTTCTTATAATTTCAGTGATATGGTTCTTTTTATCGTATAAAATTGCGGTAAAAATATATCAGAAACAAGATATTACATAATAAAATAAGGCAGAGGAACAGCAGAAAATTTTGTATTTCCAATTTTTTTATTTTATGTTATACTTTTTTATAGCAAAATAATTTAGATTTGTAAAAAGGAGGAAATGGATATGCCATTTATTGATTCAAAAATTACAGGGGCTGTTTCAGAAGAAAAGAAGGAACTTATAAAAACACGTTTTGGTCAGGCAATTTCCCTTTTGCATAAACCAGAAAGTTATCTGATGGTTGGATTTTCCGATCATTATGATTTATTTTTAGGCGGGAAAAAATTAGAAAAGGGTGCTTATGTATCGGTTAGTTTGTATGGAAGTGCAGGAAAGCAGGAGTATGAAAAGATGACCCAGGAGATTACAACGATTCTTTTGGAAGAATTGGAGATTCCAGCAAAGAATGTCTATGTAACTTATCATGAAATTACAGATTGGGGAATAGGCGGACATCTTTTGTAAATAAAGGAATAAAAGAAACGCTGAAGTTTTATTTTTTATGCAGGTTGTAACACAGGCAAATCCGGTTTATAAAGGATATATTAGATGGAATCGTTTCCACAATGAAACAAAGACAATCAAGAAAGCAGAAGAGTGGATTATAAGAAAAGGAAATCATCCGCCTATTTTGTCCGAGGAATTGTTTGATAAGGCACAAAAGCGGTATCAGATGGAATATCATCCAAGGCAGGAAAGGGCATCTGCTTCTTATCAGCATTGGTTAAGCGGGATGGTAAAATGCTCTGCCTGTGGCAGATCACTGTCCTATAATCGAGTAGAGAAAAAAGGAAAAAATTATTCGTATTTTCAATGTTATGGATATAGCAAAAAGATATGTTCGGTTTCACATGGAATTAGCGAACAGAAGCTGATAGCGGCACTTTTCGCTTCTCTGCGGGAAGCGGCTTGTACAGGGATAACATATAAACAGAAAAAACAAGAACAAAAAAAAGCGATTCAAGAGGAACTCCAATATTTGGTTCAGGTGCAGCTAGAAAATTTAGAAAGAAAAGAAGAAAGAATACAGACTGCATATATAGACGGAGCAGATACCTTAGAGGAGTATAAACAGAAAAAACAGCTTCTTAGAGAAGAAAAAGAAAGGTTAGAGCAGCAGAAAATACTTTCTTTTAGTAAGGAAGAAGAGGCAGATAAAATCGGAGAAGCAGAACAGATTTGGGATGTAATAACAGCGTTGGAATCGGATTGTTTTACTAATGTAGAAAAAAATAAGGCGGTTCATACTATTATAGAGAAAATCGTATATGAGAAGGAACAGAAAAGGATTTCTGTTTATTATTGGTTGAAAGGAAATAAACAAGGGAAAAATTTGCCGTGAATTTGTCTTTTCCTCCTAGTATGTTTTTAAGTGATTCATATATTCATATAGAAAAATGATAGAAGAGGAACAAAGTAGAAGGAAAGAACAAAATATAACTTGTGGAGCAATACAGCCAGAGTGCATCAAGGGTATGCTGTGACTTCAGAAGAAAGCTAGAAGCTTTTAGGCTTTTGCTTTCGGAAGAGCGGAACAGTGTACCCTTGATGCACTCTAATGTCCTTTTTAGAATATATTTTTATAAAATAAAAGTTTATTTTATAGTATTAATTCAGATTTATAATATTTCTTTTATTTATATTAGTTCTTTTGGTTTTATATTTTAGATAAATTCTTATCAATAAAATCCAGTAGTAAATGTATAGAATTGTTTTGCATAATGGTATTTTTTATTTCTTTCTGATTCTATTATACTATAAAAATATAAAATATACAAGACTGGTAATGATTTCTATGTCGTGTTATAATCAGTTCCTCAATATAAGGAAAGGGAGGAAGATTCTTGGATAAAGATTGGATGTTTTTATTACAGCGACAAAAACAGTTTGATTCTATTATTGAGACAAATCAGACAACGAAACCATTTGGACTTACTATAAGCGAGCAGGAGGCAAAGCTGATTTTAGAGGAGAAGAATCATACCTTACAAGAACAAGGACGGATTGAATTTGGTACAGGAATAATACCAAAGATTATTTATGTCTTTTGCGATTCTGATTTTGTGGATGCTGAGAATTATGTGGATACAATTATTCGGCTGCAGGAAATTTTCTATATGTATAAAAATGAAATGGAGGATGAGATTTCAGATGATGAATTGCTGCATTTTATGAGAGAGCAATTTGACAATATCTGTTTTGGAGATTTGGAGTATCTGGAAGGAACATGTCTTGCTATTTTTTCTCAGGCAATTCGAGCTGGGTATACTGGTTATCAAGATACAGAGGGGTATGGGACATATTCTGCTTTGGATGAAGTAAAAAGATGGGATTATGAATTATATCTAGAGGCGTTAAAGGGACTTTTCTGAAAATGAATTTGGCAGGAGGGTAAATGAGATGGAGAATCAAACAGAAGAATTATTGGCGATAGTAGAAGAGTTAGCAATGGCATATGTTTCTTTTGAAAGTACTTCTATTCGTTATGAAAAAGCAGAGCAGTTAATGGAAGCTGTACAGTATTGTATTTGTGAAACGGAAAGTCAAACAGAAAATCAGCTTGTTTTGGCAGAAAATCAGTCGGTACGTCAAGTATATAAAGCCGGACGAGCTTGCGTAGAAAAGAAAGTAAAACAGGCATTAGATCTCTATCACCAGATACTGCCGGAATTTATCTATTATAAAAATCGTTGTTTATACCATGATTTTATTCAGGCAATTCCCTATTTTTTTAAATGGTATGATATAAAATTTGAACCGCAGAATACCATAATAACGTTGGATTATCCGGTTTTAAAGGATCTTTCTAATTATAGGGGAATTGATCGGGTTTATGAGTTTTTAAGGTGTATAGAGTTGGAACAGAAATTTTTTTGCAGGCTTTTAGAAGAAGAGGTGATGGCTATTCTGTTAAAAAATAATCCTCAATATGAAGAGAGTGTGGAAAATATTTGTGAGATAATATTGTGTTCCATTGTTGGTCATATTTTAGTTGGAAAATCTGTATTAGAGCAGGAATTTGAAGAGGAAGATTATAGACAGATAAAGGAATTTTGTTCCCGATTCAGTCCACAGGAGATTCGGATAAAGCTGCGGGAAATAACGAAGTTCTTTTTACAGCAGTATTATAAAGAAGAGAGCGAAGCGTTGTTTTTATATTTGGAACATGTTGTTGATGGAATAGCGGTTCGTCTTTATCATGCTGCTCAGAAAGATGTGCTTTTTCGAATTTTGTAGAGGTTCGTTTATCTGTTTCCGAGTAAGGCTGACACAGTGGGGATCGAAAAGTCTGGGAGATCAAGGTTACAGTCCAATCGAAATTCTTCGCTATTATTATGGAGATGATATGTATATTAATACAGCGGAACAGATTTCGGGAATACCTTCCTCTTATCCTGGAACAGAATTGCAGACTGGTTCAAGAGGGGATAAAGTGCGGCAGATGCAGGAACAGTTAAATGTAATAGCAGATGTATACAGTGCAATTCCGCGTATTACAGCAGATGGGATCTTTGGAGCAATGACAGCAGCGGCGGTAAAAGAGTTTCAGTCGATTTTTGGACTGCCGCAGACTGGAGTAGTGGATTTTCCAACTTGGTATAAGATTTCAGAGATCTATGTAGGAATTAGCCGGATTGCAGAATTACGCTGATAAGAAAGAAAAAATAAGGAGATAGGATAAAAGGAGAGAATTTGATAATGATAAAAATTTAACCTCATCAAGGAAGTCCCCCGCTTCTAAGCCGCCAAGGCGAAAGCGGTGGGTTGGGACTTCCTTGATTCCGAATTTCCTTTGATTAAAAATATAAAAAATCAGAAATTGGCAGCAGGTTTTCTTGTCAATTTCTGATTTTTTATGGGGAAAAGCTGTCTGAAAAGACATTTTGAAAAAATGTGGTCGCAATCCCATTCGCTTTAGAGGATGGGGTAAGACCACGAAACTAACGGTTTCCATAACATATATTTTCTGCTATAATCTATCTATACACGAACATTGATAACTGTATATAGATGGTTGTGCTGAGAAATTTTATGCGAAAACCAAGCTTTCCTTCAGCACATAAAATATACAAGGTACGAATGTATGGTATAAACCGTTATAGGGCTGGTGCAGCCCGAATTTACGCCTGTGGAGATAGTAGGTTGCGAGGTCTATGAAACAGGAAGCCCATTGGCTTTAGACAATGGGTAGTTCACAAAGATAAAAAAGAATAAAAATTTCTCTTGCCAAATAAAATAAAGTGTGATAGAATTGCTTCAATTTGAGGAAAAATAAGTAAAAGAGAAAAAAAAGGAAGTTCCTCAGCATATAAAAAGCGATTCATCCGGTTCTAGGTAATAAGCTAGACAAAAGATGAGCCTATGCTTTTTTTTTTGCATGAATACAGAAAATCAGTCAAAAAAAGAAAGGAACAGGTGAAATGCATGAAAGCTTTTTTAATTTTAGAAGACGGAACCACTTTTACTGGAACCAGTATAGGTTCGAAACGTGAGGTAATTAGTGAAATTGTTTTTAATACTTCTATGACAGGTTATCTTGAGATTCTTACAGACCCTTCTTATGCCGGACAGGCAGTCACAATGACATATCCCCTTATTGGCAATTATGGTATCTGTTATCAGGACATGGAGTCGAAGACGCTGTGGCCGGACGGATATATTGTAAGAGAATTATCCAGAATTCCCAGCAATTTCAGAAGTGAAGATACGATTCAAAATGTGCTGGTAAAGTATGATATTCCGGGTATCTGCGGAATTGATACCAGAGCATTGACTAAAATTTTAAGAGAAAAAGGGACTATGAACGGGATGATAACTACAGATGAAACCCGCTGCCTAGAGAGCAGAAAAGAGGCTGTATTAGAAGAGATCCGGGCATACCGCTGTCAAGGAGTTGTTGAAAGAGTCACCTGTAAAGAAAAAAGGATATTAGGAGGAAGGGGGAATCGATATCGGGTAGCTTTATTAGATTTTGGTACAAAAGAAAATATTACGAGTTATCTGAGAGCGAGAGGTTGTGAAATGATGATTTATCCGGCAGAAACAAAAGCAGAGGAGATTCTTTCAGCAAATCCCGATGGAATTATGCTGTCGAATGGTCCGGGAGATCCAAAGGAATGTCATTCGATTATAAAAGAGATTAGAAAATTATATGATTCCGATGTTCCGATATTTGCGATCTGTCTAGGACATCAGTTGATGGCACTTGCCACTGGAGCAGATACCCATAAGATGAAATATGGACATCGGGGCGGCAATCATCCGGTAAAAGATCTGCAGACGGGGCGGGTGTACCTCTCTTCCCAAAATCATGGCTATGTAGTAGATGAGGATACCGTAGATGCGGCAGTAGCAGAGGTAAGCTTTCAGAATGTTAATGATGGTACCAATGAGGGACTTCACTATTTGGGAAAAAATATTTTCACAGTACAGTTTCATCCAGAAGCGTGTCCGGGACCTCAGGATACAGGATTTTTATTTGATCGTTTTTTAGATATGATGAGAGTGGCTGGTTTGAAAAATAGAGGAGGTGTCTAGTTATGCCTAGAAATTCAAATATTAAAAAAGTATTAGTAATTGGTTCGGGACCGATTGTAATTGGACAGGCAGCCGAATTTGACTATGCAGGAACACAGGCGTGCCGTTCTTTAAAAGAAGAGGGAA
>CAJUEI010000174.1 GCA_910585255.1 uncultured Lachnospiraceae bacterium | reverse complement strand
ATGGCAAAAATCCTAGTGGATCGACAGAAGTTTAAGAGCTTCTAACTTTCTTCCGAAGTCACATCACTGCCATACCGCACTCTGGCTGTTTTTTTCCTCAATCTATGTTTGAATTTTTCTTTTCTTTATTGGTTCAGGTCTTGCGGTACTAAATTTTTTGAGTGGTGAGAGTATATTATAGTATTTTTGGTTTCTCTTTTTCTTTGATTTTCTCTTTATTCTTTTCTTTGATTTTATGTTTCTCCTTTTCTTTGATTTTGTGTTTTATGTTGTCTTGCTTAGATTTTATAGGATCGCTCTCTCTTTGATTGTTAGACTCATTTTCTTTATTATGTTCAGAGAAGAGTGGTTCCTTTTGAAATTTTTGTTCTTTTTGAGTTTTTTGTATTTTTGTTTTGTTAAATTTATCGGAATAATCGAGGTAAGGTTCAGATGATTCTGGTAAAAATGGGATTTTTTTGTTGTTTTTAGTGCTGCTGTTATATTCTGTATAGAATAGGTTTCTTATTTGGAATAAGATATTGGTGGTTTCTAAGTGTTTTTTTTCTAATTCTTCTTTTGTCGGATGGATATGGGGAAGTTGAAATTCAAAGGGATAGGATAGTTCTGCTATGCATAAAAAGTCTTTTATAAATTGAAGAAGAATCTGGTATAATTCTTGATAGTTTAGAGTGTATTCTTCTTTTTTTATGTTAGTGTCTTTATAAAAGAGAGTGGTGTAATTATAGATTGCATAACTATAAGTTTCAATATCAAATAAGATTTCAGTTAGTTCTTGTAAATTTCCATATTGGTAATGCTCGATTTTATAGGATAGTGTTTCGTTTGAAAAATTTGGGTCAAAAAAACGGTATATGTTTGCTTTTGCGTTAATAAGAGAAAGAATAATGGAGAAATTTTCTATAAGATTAGAAATGTCTTCTAAAAATGGAGTTTTAGAATACTGGTGTTCTTTCTCTTTATTTTCGGAAAGTGTATTGGAAGGCGGAGCATTGTTAAGGTTGATATGACTGGAATTTTTATCACTTATTAGAGGTTTCCAGAAATTCCACTTAGCGAGTTTGATATTACTGTTGATATGATTGGAATTTTTATCACTTATTAGAGGGGTGTGGGACTCGGGATTATCGTTATCGCAAAGGGGGAGAGGATTGCGAAAGAGGGAGAGTCGATATAAGGAATAAGTGATAGGAAAATGGCAGCAAAGGTTTTGGGTCATAGTTGGTAGCATATCTAATAGAGTTTGTTTTTCCTGATCAGATAGTGTAAAAAATATCTGTTGAATTGTTTGAGTAAAATCAGATAGGGACTGATTTAATTGGGATAATTCGCTGGATGGATGGGTAAGCTCGGCAAAAGCGGTTTCCTGTGGTGATAGGTTTAGTTTTGCTTTTAGATAATAGCAGGGCACACAGGTATTGTCTTCTAATTCGATTAAAGCGTTCGGCGGCAGATATTTTATAATATAGGTTTCTGTGTCGATATTTTCGTTTTTTGCGAAATCCTGAAAGATTAAAAGAAACTCTTCTTTTGTGATATTTTTTGTGCGGCGGTTTTCAATATTGGGCAGCCAGGATTTATTTTTTCCGATATGTTCGGAAAGCTGATAGGCAGTAAAGGAATGTTCTTTTCGTTTCTGTATAATTAAATCTAAGTAAGCGTCTGTTAATTTTATTTTTTCTGCAAACATAAATTTCACCTCATTTATAATTATAATGTATCGTTTTTTAGCATTTTGAAATATGGTATTTGATGTAGAGGAGGCTGGTAATAGGCGTTAAATCTGCTGGTGTTATGGCTTAATTTATTATAAGGAATAAATTATAATATGTAAATAAGAACATATATTCTACATATAATAAATAAAAAATTAAAAAATATTGACAATATGTACATGTTATGCTAGGATAATGATAAATAATAAAACTAAGACAGAAATAACTTTAGAATAAAAGGAATTTGATATAACAAATATCAGGAATATCAACGGGTTATGGCTGGGATTTAATATGTACATATAAATAAAAGCGTTGGATTAGGATGGTTGTGATGAAACTATTTTAGATTAGGAAGGAATGGAATGGAGGGGATTTGATTGATTTGATTGATTTGATTGATAGGATTGATAGGATTGATAGGTAAGATAAATAAATGATAAATAAAAAATAATAAATTAAGTAGTATTTTGGTAAGTTGGGTAAGATTTTGTGATAGGAGGAGAGAGATGTATTATTTTATTCGTAGGTATTTATCCGCTTTTCAATTATGGCGTTATGTTTTGACGCTGCCGTTTTATTATATGAATTCTATGATTCCAGCGGTTGGATTATATTTGGGTGCTTGGATTGTCGAACATGGGCTGCATTTTTATCAGTTAATTGGAGTAATGCTTCTTATGGTATTGTTGTTTTTTGGGCTTGGAAAGACAGCGATTTATCATCAGGGTGTACTTTATACTTCTGTTCATCAGGCAGGGAAAAAACTTCGAATGGATTTATTGGAAGTGATGATAAGAAATAGAAAGATAGGAATTGATAATTCAGTACAGCTAAATGATGTAGAAAAGATAGAGGAGAATTTATTTTTAGGAGGAGTGGAACTGATTGAACAGATTTTGTTTTATTTTTTGGCGTTTGGTATTGTTTTCTTTTTAAATTCTAAGATTGCATGTTTTTTATTGGTGTTGTCTTTGATTGTTTGTGGTATTAGTATGAAAAGTCGAAAAAAGGGGGCATATTATCAGTCGCAGAATAGTATTCAGCAGAAGAAACAGTTGGAATTTTTAGAACAGACAGAATTGGGATATGAAACAATTCTGATGTACCAGCAGCAGAAACGAATGGAACAGCAGTTTCATCACTGTGTAGATCAGCTCTGCAGGGTTCAGGGAAATTTGAGTTGGAATCAGGATAAAAACCAAATTATTACTATGGTATTTTTATTGGCAAGCGGCAGTCTTTCGCTTTTGATGGGAGGATATTTTATCAAGATGGGAGAACTGACGATGCCTCAGCTTTTGGTCATTATTCAGTGTAATAATTATCTGTTTAAACCTATACAAAGAATTATGCCGGCATGGTTTCAAGTGCAGTCTGTGCAGAAAACAGTGGAAAAGTTAAATACTATTTTAAAAGCTGAATCTGAAATGGATTCTTGCAGGGCAGAGGAATTAACAGGAGCAGATAAGGAGAAAGAGGAATTTCGGTTTAATCGGGAAATGCAGGTTCAATTACAGGATTTTTCAATTGGGAAGAAGAAGATTTTACAGTCGATTGCATTTCGTATACAAAAGGGAGAAAAGGTATTGTTATTGGGAGAAAACGGATGCGGAAAGACAACTCTGCTAAGATATTTGCTGGGACAGTATGGATATCAGGAGGGGAGTTTTTGGATAGATGGAGTAGATTGCAGTCATTTGCCTTGGGATAAGGTTTCTCAAATTTTTGCCCCTGTGGATCAAAACTTTTTTCTGCTGTCGGGTACGGTAAAAGAAAATATTAGCTGTTTTCGGGATTTGCCAAAGGATATAGTAGAGGAGGTAATTTCACTTTGTCATATGGAAGAGTTTGCAGATAGAGATGAAGTATCGAACCTTTCGGGCGGACAGATGCAGCGGACTGCAATTGCCAGAGCAGTAGCAGCACGGAGAAAAGTAATGATATTAGATGAAGCGTTTCGGGCAGTGGATGCAGAAAATGCCGTTTCTATTGAGCAGCTTTTATTGCAGATCAAAGAATTAACGATGATTGAAATTGCACATCGAATTTCAATAGA
Organism: uncultured Lachnospiraceae bacterium; assembly: GCA_910585255.1. Lineage (GTDB taxonomy): Bacteria > Bacillota > Clostridia > Lachnospirales > Lachnospiraceae > MGBC114844. Next base: position 4,262 of record CAJUEI010000174.1, on the reverse strand, counting down.
ATCTTATCAGCTATTTGATAAAATAATTTTGCTTTCACAGGGAAGAATCGAACAGATAGGAACACCAAAGCAGCTTTTAGGACATCCTTTTATTCAAAATTTAACTTATTAAGGAAGTCCCCGCTTCTAAGCCGTGGGTTGGGGGACTTCTTTATGTCAGGTGGGGTGCACACCCAAGCCTAATCTGACAAGCTGCGATAGCAGCATAGGATTATGAGGAAGGAGCGGATTCCGAATTTCCTTTGACTTGCATCAGAAGGGAGTTTTTGTTGATTTTATGTTGGAAAGGAATAGAGGCACAGAGATCATGAAGAGAAAAAAGGAAGAAAGAAATTTATGGATAAGGGTTGGAATTCTTTTGCTTACAGGTCCGTTTATGATAGCGGAAAATGCGATGTTTTCTTGGCTTAACAAACAGGTTTTTGATGTTTTGCCTATGGAGCAAAAGCAGACATTTTTATGGGGGATTGTTTTTGCTGTATATCTGTTTCTCTTTTGGGGGATAGAGAGTTTAAACAATAAAAATCAGATCTTTTTTTCAAAAGAGATGGCTGGTCGTTTAAAGGAGAAGGTTTATAGAGGATATGTTAAAAATAAGAAGTTTTTATATCAGAAGAAAAGTTTAAGCAGTACAATTAATCATGATATACCGATGTTGGAAGAAGAGTTTTATTATGCGATTATAAGTTTTTGTATACATTTGGGAGCCGTGCTGCTTGCATTTTGGATTACATTTTCAGTAAATTTTGTATATGGTCTTTTTTGTTTTTTGGTAATGGGAATTCCAGTTTTATTAAATAGGAAGCGGACCAGCAGTATTAGTGAGATAAGAGAAACTATATTGGAGGAAAAAGAAAAGTATACCACTTTTTTATCTGAGATGGCACAGGGGAAAGAAACGATTCGGCAGTATCGGCTGTTGGATACAGTTCAGAAACGACATTGTGAGCAGACTATGAAAATTGCCGTATTGGAAGCAAAAAAGAGAAAACAGATGATGGCAAGTATGATTTCCAGCCAAAGTATCAATCGACTGGCTACGGAAATTGCTTCTCTTACAGGATTTTATCTGGTAAGCCAAGGAAAACTGACCTTAGGGTGGGTGATGGCATTTAATCAGCTGGCTTCTTCTATGACATTTTCTTTAGCTGCGGCGATTCAGCGGGGAATTAGTATCTGCAGTTGTCTTTCTATTCGCAGGAAGATAGAAATAGAATATGGTTTGTCTCAAAAGAAAGAGGAATGGGAGGAAAGAAGAGAATACATAACAGAGAGGGGAAAGATTGGGTGCCATTGCTGTATAGAACGCTGTATATTGGGAGGAAAACAGATTTTTAATGGGGTGAATTTTGTTATTAAGCCGGGAGAGAAGGTTTTGATTACCGGAGAAAATGGTTCGGGAAAGACAACTTTGCTGAAGATTTTGCTTGGATTAAATCAGGAGTTTGAAGGCAGAGTGGATTGGATAGGGAAAGACGGGGAAGTTTTGAAGGGAGGGGAAGGACTTATTGCCTATATCCCTCAGAATCCTTTTGTATTTGAAGGAACAGTTAAAGAGAATATTGTACTGGATAGGGAGGAAGAACAGGAAAGATATCGGGAAGTGAAGGAAATTGTTTCTTTAAAAGTGGAAGATGATAAGAAGGTGGAGATTTTGCAGCAGAATATTTCGGGTGGGGAGAAGCAAAAGATTGAACTTGCCAGGGCAATTTATTCGGGATGCAGGGCATTTATTTTGGATGAGCCTTATAGTGCATTGGATCAGGGAACACTTTTGGAGACGGAGCGTTATTTGTTGGAAGATTCGGAAAAAACAGTGATTGTAGTGTCACATGCGGAGAGGGAGGAGACAGAGGGGTGGTATACAAGACATTTGGTGGTTGAGGATGGGAAAGTTTGGGAGAGGAGAGGGGAGGACGCCAGAGTTCGATATGGCAGTGCTGTTCCGCTCTACGGAAAGTAAGAAGTTCTAAAACTTCTGAATTTAGGTCTATCCAGCCGGACGGACCGGCGTGCAATTCGCCCGTGCAGCGGGCTAAACACACGCCTTTTTTTGTCATTCAAGAATGACAAAAAATCCTAGACTTTTGACAGAAGTTTAAGAACTTCTAACTTTCCTCCAAAGTCACAGCACTGCCATATCGAACTCTGGCTGATTTCCTCAGAATATACAGAATGGTATTGATGAGTGACAGTTTTCTTTGGGCAAAGATTAATGGGATTTATATTTTGAAATTTATGGTAGTATTGTTATTGCATAAAATTCAAGAATATCGTGAAAGAGTGAAACGAAGATAGCTTCTGAGTTTATTGAGTGTGATATTTTTAACCTATCAAGGAAGTCCTCCGCTTCTAAGCCGTGAAGGTGAAAGCGGTGGGTTGGGGGATTTCCTTATGCCAGGTGGGGTGCAAACCCAAGCCCAATCTGACAAGCGGCGATAGCAGTATAGGATTCTGAGGAAGCAGCAGAGCGGATTTCGAATTTCCTTCATTTACCGAAGGAGAGAAACAGTCGAAGTTTGAAACGCCATTCTTTTTGCTGTGACTTCGGAGAAAAGTTAGAAAGTCTTAGGCTTCTGTCAGCCAACTAGGATTTTTGCCATTCTTGAATGGCAAAAAAGGCGTGTGTTTAGCCCGCTGCACGGGCGAATTGCACGCCGGTCCGTCCGGTTGGATATGCCTAAATTCAGAAGCCTTAGACTTTCTTACTTTTTGGAGAGCGGAACAGCAAAAAGAATGGCGTTTCAAACTTTGGCGTCCGGTCTGCCAATTCTCTAATTGTGGTTCATTAAAAAAATAACCAGTAGGAAAAATCCTATTGGTTTTTTTATTTCGTAAAATTTGTCGAATCTTTTTTTTTTATTCGTAGATTGCTACAATCTACGAAATCCATAATCAACAAAAAATCCTATTTTTCGTAAAGAAAAAGTGAACATTTGTGAATTATTTATTAACGATTATACTTTTAGTAGTAAATTTTGTCAATCTATTCTTGTATTTTTATTTTAGATTTTGATGAAATATTACGCAAACTATATCATTTTTTTTATTATGGGTCAAAATAATGGTCAGGAGGATACGAAAATGTCAAGACGTGGAGAAAATATTAGAAAGAGGAAAGACGGACGCTGGGAGGGCAGATATTATATAATAGAGCCGCAGTCAGGCAGGACGATAACTCGTTCCGTGTATGCAAAAACTTATAGTGAAGTAAAAGAAAAGTTGTCATCTGCAAAGGTACTGGCGGAATCTGCAGTGGAGGAAACAATATCGGATCAGGAGATTTGCTTTGCTGTGGCAGCAAAAGAATGGTTTATCTTAATAGAAGGTTCGAAAAAGCGTACTACCTATATGAAATATTATTCTGTCTATCAGAAATATATAAAGAAAAAGGTAGATTTGATTCCGTTTTCTGGGTTAAATGAAGAGATTTTAGCAGGGGTGTTTCAAAGGGAAGGAACGGAACCTTTTTCGGAAAGCCTGCAAAAAAGTATTTCTTGTGTATTGAATCAGATTCTTTCCTATGCTGCACGGCAGTATCATATTCCTGTATTTTCCTACACGTATCAAAGGCAAAAAAGCGGAAAAAAACCGATTGAAGTATTGAATTTAGCAGAACAGACAAAATTGCTGCAATATTTATATCAAGAGATGGATATTGAAAAATTGGGGATTTTATTATGTATTTCTACCGGACTTCGGTTGGGAGAGATTTGCTCGTTAAAGTGGGGGGATATTGATCTGACGGGAAAAGTTTTATATGTCAATACAACAGCACAGCGGATTACGATAGATAACGGTAAGACAAAGACGGTTTTAATAGAGGGTGAACCTAAAAGTATTTTTTCAAAGCGGGCAATTCCGCTGTCGGAAGAAATGGTAAAGCTGTTAAAACAGTACTGTCATACGGCAGAGCGATATGTGCTTTGCAAGGATAAACCGATGGAGCCACGGACTTATCAAAATAAGTTTCAAAAATATCTAAGACTGGCAGGAATAGAACGAAAAAATTTTCATATTCTCCGCCATACATTTGCAACAAATTGTGTGAGCAGCGGAATGGATATTAAAAGTTTAAGTGAGATACTCGGACATTCTGATGTGAAAATTACATTGAATCGTTATGTTCATCCTACAATAGAAACGAAACGGCAGTATATGAACTCACTGTCGGTTATTTATGGTCAATATCTGGGTCAGATATAAAAGAAAGGGGCGGCAGACTTGAATTAGAGGAGGATTTTCGTAGATTGTAGCAATCT
>CAJUEI010000173.1 GCA_910585255.1 uncultured Lachnospiraceae bacterium | reverse complement strand
CCACCCCCCTCCCCCTCCCAAACTCAAATAAAAACATGCATCCCCAACCTCAGAGATGCATGTTTTCCTTTATTCATCAATACTATAATTCGGTGCCTCTTTTGTAATATGAATATCATGTGGATGACTTTCCTTTAAAGAAGCAGCAGAAATCTTTACAAATTTTCCATTTTCCTGCAGAGAAGGAATATCCGCAGCACCGCAATACCCCATACCGGAACGCAATCCTCCTATCAACTGAAATACTGTATCTTCTACTGTTCCCTTGTAAGCCACACGCCCTTCTACCCCTTCTGGAACCAGCTTCTTTGCATCTGTCTGGAAATAGCGATCCTTCGATCCATTCTCCATTGCCGCAATCGATCCCATTCCGCGATAGACCTTATATTTTCTTCCCTGAAACAATTCAAAGGTTCCTGGACTTTCGTCACAGCCTGCAAAAAGACTTCCCATCATACAGACATTTCCTCCTGCTGCAATTGCCTTTGTCATATCCCCTGAATATTTAATTCCTCCGTCTGCAATAATCGGAACCCCATACTTCTTTGCCACTTCATAACAATTCATAATAGCTGTAATCTGAGGAACCCCGATTCCCGCTACCACACGTGTTGTACAGATCGATCCTGGTCCAATTCCCACCTTAACCGCATCTGCCCCTGCCTCTATCAATGCCTCTGTTGCTTCCTTTGTTGCCACATTTCCGGCTATCACCTGCAAATCTGGAAATGCATCCTTAATCATCTTTACACATTTAATTACATTGGCAGAATGTCCATGTGCCGAATCTAACACTACCACATCTACTTTTACCTCTACTAATGCCTGTACCCGTTCCAGCACATTTGCTGTAATCCCAACTCCAGCACCGCAGAGCAGTCTGCCCTGATAATCTTTTGCCGACATCGGATATTTAATCTGCTTTTCAATATCCTTAATTGTAATCAAACCCTTTAAATGAAATTGATCATCTACAATCGGCAGCTTCTCTTTCCTCGCTTTTCCTAAAATCTGTTTTGCCTCTTCCAGCGTAATTCCCTCTTTCGCTGTTACCAGATTTTCAGAAGTCATAGATTCTTTAATTTTTTTTGTGAAATCCGTCTCGAATTTTAAATCACGGTTTGTAATAATACCAACTAACTTTTTGCCTTCTGTAATTGGTACACCAGAAATGCGGAATTTTGCCATTAGATTATTGGCATCTTCCAATGTATGCTCGGGAGATAAAAAAAATGGATCGGTAATTACACCATACTCGGAACGTTTTACTTTGTCAACTTCTTCCGCCTGTGCCTGAATGGACATATTCTTATGAATCACACCAATTCCGCCCTGCCTGGCCATTGCAATTGCCATTCTGTGCTCTGTAACAGTATCCATTCCGGCACTCATCATAGGAATATTTAGCTGAATCTTTTTCGTTAAGTGTGTCGATAAATTCACTTGATTTGGAATTACTTCTGAATATGCCGGAACTAACAGCACATCATCAAATGTAATACCTTCGCCGATAATTGTACCCATTTCTCTTATCCTCTCTTTCTCTTAATCCTGTACTCCGTTTTTTCTCTTACCTATTAGTCAAAGGAAATTCGGAATCCGCTCCGCTACTTCCTCATAATCCTATGCTGCTATCGCAGCTTATCAGCTGGGGCTTGCATCCCACCTGACACAAGGAAGTCCTCCAACCCCCTTCGCTTTCACGGCTTAAAAGCGGGGGACTTCCTTGATAGGTTAAAATAATATTCAAAAAAACCGACTTTTTAGTTAGTCCTTTTAGACTAACAAATCTATATTCATCTGTCAAGATATTTTATTTATCATAATTTCTAATAAATGATTCTTATTTTTCTTATAAATAAACATAAAATAAAACTGCCGCATAAAGTAAATCAGACTCTCTCTATGCAGCAGTTTTTTATTCTATCATTAATATTAATATAATATCACTTTACGAGGTGCTGTATTCCTCATATCATTTAGCATCCGCTCATTTGGCTCAAATAAAATTCTTGCCATCTCGTTCTTTACCGTTGCATAGATTACATAAGGCTTTGCTTCCGGCATACGAGAAGAAAAATCATATTCCTTGCATTTATTATTTTTAAAAGAATCCAGTGCATGGGAATTTAAAGGAGCCACAATTTCAGTAGATTCCAAATCCACTACCACACATCTTTTGCGTCTGCTCTTTCCCATAATCTTGTCAATATCTAACTCTCCCTTTACAAAAATATATTCATATTCTAAATCCCACTCTAAAGAAAGACGATAGGTCAAATACCCAAACCCGGCTCCTACTAATACCATAAACCATAACACTCCTGTAAAAGATAAAAGAAAACAAAGTACCGTCAGAGTAAGCAGCCCGCCTTTTGCCACTGGTGCCCATACCGGCTTCTTTCTTTTTACAATCCATTCTGAATACAAATCACTCATTTAAGTTCCTCCCTCGTATTTACTGCTAAAAGTAATTTATTAGTCTCTGAAATAGATTATAAAGGTTTTTTATAGTAATGCAAAGGTTTTTTCAAAATTAATTTCTAAAATGTTTGTAAAATTAAGGATTTCCAAAAAAAGGATACTCTTCCTCTCCATTCTCCGACCAAGAAATACTTCCAATCGTATCTGAATAAGAAAGGATACAGGTATTCTCTTTTCCGCTTGCCCGGTAAACAGCCATACTCCCTTCCTCTAAAACTCCTTGATACAAATATTCCTCACTGACATGAAGATTTTCTTTTATTGTCAAAGTATGATCCAAAACAGAATAAACCAGCCACTTTACTGAACCTGCCGGATGTACTCGTATATTCGTTCTGTCAGAAGAAATCTCTATTGGATGAAAATATATCACAGTCCCATCCAAAGAAACCGATATCTGACAATCTCGCTGATTCGGAATAACAGAACAGCCAATCGCTTCTAAATCAATCCCCCTTACAATCGCCTTCTCTGCCTTTGAATAAACAAAAATTCCAAAATCTCCACCAAATATAATCCTATCCTTATCCACATAATACAATCTAGGAACCTCCGTTCCTATCGTTCTGTTTCGATTAATCTGCAGCGGCTTTAACTCCAAATCTTCTCTTTCTTCCTCTGTCTGTCCTTCTGAACTCAACCTATCCTGAAAATACTCTTTTTCTTTTTCTGCTTCTATCTCTGTCAGCTCTCCCCTATATTCTTCTATCTTTTTATCCGTCAAATATGCTGTTTGCTCCGTTACCTGTCTGCTTTCCTGTCGTTTTATCAAAAACTCTTTTTCCTCTTCTATCTTTGCTTCCATCACCTGCCATAACTGTTGTTTCATCTGCTGCTCTGCAATACTCTGTCCCTCTAAACCCGCTTCACCTTCTGTCTTTTTCACCGGATCAGTCAATAAAGCAGCCGTCAATACGATCATTCCTGCTATTCCTCCGATTGTAACAAAAACCCAAGGTCTTTTATAAGAAATAATATGCTGAATCCTTTTTTTCGGGCTTTCCTTTGAAAAAGCAAGCGGCACAGCAGACAATCCCTTCGAGCGAATCGATTCCTTTAACAAAACCTCTGCATATTTCTGGCGATAGGAAAACGATTTTGATTGTATCACGGCTTCATCACAAGCAAATTCCATATCTCTGCCCGCCAAAATATAAGCCACCCACAAAAGAGGATGAATCCAATAAAGACAAGTTATAAAAAAGAAAATCGGCTTTACAATATAATCCTTTCTTTTCATATGCTGCTGCTCATGGCAAATAATATATTCCTTTCTATCTTCTGGCAGATCAGAAGGAAGATAAATTCTCGCAGAACGAATCCCCATCACAAAGGCAGCAGGAATATGATCCGTTATATAAACCTGTTCCGATTCCTGAACACTAACCCGAAGTCTCTTCTTTAATCGTATCACCGAAAAAAGTCCATATCCTAAAAGTACCAGCACTCCAATTCCCCATATCCCCAAAAATACCCCCCAAAAAGAAACCATCCCTTCCGACCAAAAAGAAACTGCCCCTTCCGATCGAGCAACTGCTTCCGGCACACTTGCCGCAAGATCCATTTTATCAGAATCAACATAAACAACAGGCTGACCAATCTTCTTCATTACTGCCGAATAATTAAAATTAGGCAAAAGACTTACCGTACTTTTCAACTGTATTGGCAAAATCAAACGAATATAAGGAATCCACCATAAAAACCAACTATACCGTCTAGGCATCCGAACCCGATCCAAAATCACCCGAGCAAGAAAGACAAAAAAAACCGTAATACTCGCCTGACAGCCAATCCGAACCATAAACCCAACTATCTGCATTAGATAAAAATTCATACATACCTCCTTACTCTTTCCTCCCATTAATAATATGTTCAATTTCCTCAATCTCTTTTTCTGACAACGTTCGCTTAGAAGTAAAAGCAGCCAAAAAGCTAGGAAGCGATCCTCCAAACGACCGCTCAATATAAAGCTCACTCTGCTTCGCATAAAACTCCTCTTTTGAAATCAATACCACTACCACCCGATTCTGATTATCAAAAATTCCCCGCTCTATAAACTTTTTTAATACCGTATAAGTAGTCGTCCGCTTCCACCCCAATTCCTGTTCACAAATCCGAATCAATTCATTCGTTGACAAAGGTGCATTTGCCCACACAAGCTCCGCAAATCTACTCTCAACTGCTCCCAAAAAATACTCTTCCATAAAAACCAAAAATCTCCTAAACTAAAAATAAAATCGCCGGCAATTTTGTCTATTCAATATAGACTACGATAAGTCTATACCAAATAGACAAAATTGTCAACGATTTTTTCATCCCTAATTCTAACTATCCTGCCTAACCTTACCTTAAAAATTCCAACCCTAAAAATAACAATACACATTTACTCCCAAACAAAAATCTAATATCCGAAATCATCTCAAAAAACAATCCTACCACATAACCTTACCGCCAAATCTCCTCCAAAGATAAATGAATCAACTTTAAACCTACAGGCAGGAAAAGACAGCCAGAGCGGGGAAGGAACCTCTTCCTGCTGTGACTTCGGAGGAAAGTTAGAAAGTCTTATGCTTCTGTCGATCCCTAGGATTTTTGTCATCGGCAGATGACAAAAAAGGGATGTGTTTAGCCCGCTGCACGGGCGAATTGCATCCCGGTCCGTCCGGCTGGATGTACCTGCACCCAGAAGCATTAGACTTTCTTACTTTTCGGAGAGCGGAACAGCAGGAAGAGATTCCTTCCCCACTCTAGCGTCCCCCCTCATTCCAGCATCTTCCCCCATCCAGGACCCAAATCCCCCTCATAAAAATGCTTTCTACAAAGTGCAATATAAGCATCATTCCCCCCAAGCACAACCTGTTCTCCTGTCCGAATCATCTTCCCGTCCCTATTAAACCGTGCATTACATCTGGCAGCCCTCCCGCACCAACAAACCGTCCGAATCTCCTCAATCACATCTGCCCAAGCTAAAAGCCACATACTTCCCTCAAAAAGCTCATTTCGAAAATCCGTCCGAAGCCCATAGCAAATCACCGGAACAAAAAGCCTATCCACAATAGAAACCAAAAATTCCACTTGTTCTTTCTTTGCAAACTGTGCCTCATCCACAATCACACAATCATATTCCCGAATAGTTTCTTCCTCCATCTGCTGCAGATCTTCCAGCAAAATACATTCCCGTTCTATTCCTATCCGTGATCGAATCACATGCCCCCCATCCCGAACATCCGTCCTAGGCTTTACTAATAAAGCCCGTTTCCCTCTCTCTCGGTAATTATATTCCACCATCAAAGCATTGGCCGTCTTTGAACTTCCCATTGCCCCATAGCGAAAAAAAAGTTTTGCCATACTGCTTTTCGTCCTTTCCCAAACCCTATCTATTCCTCTGACACTTCCTGCTCTCCATCATGAATATCTTCCTTTGGTTTGGAAAGTCCCTCAATCTGAATTCCATTTTTCTGTGCATAATCCCATAACGCCGCATGAATCGCCTCTTCCGCTAAAAGGGAACAGTGTACTTTTACCGGAGGAAGTCCATCTAACGCTTCCATCACTGCCGTATTGGTTACTTGCAGTGCCTCATAAATTGTCTTTCCTTTTACCAATTCCGTTGCCATACTGCTGGTAGCCACCGCTGCCCCGCAGCCAAATGTCTTAAACTTACAGTCCCGAATTACTTTGGTATCCTCATCAATATCTAAATAAATCCGCATAATATCCCCACACTTAGCATTTCCTACTGTTCCCACTCCGCTGGCATCTTCAATCTCTCCTACATTTCTAGGATTACTAAAATGATCCATCACTTTTTCACTATACATATTTTCTAGTTCCTCCTTACTATCAGCTATCTGTCATACTATTTGTATTATACGAAAATCTCCGCCCTTGTCAAGCATTTCCTATTATTTTAGTATGATTTACGGATCCCCCATCTCTTTCTTCCGCTGTTCCTCTCTCTCCCAATCCACCAGATCCTGCAGTGTCACCCTATCAATTACACTTTTTACCGCATCATTCAGCATTGCCCATAGCCGCATTGTGGTACAGGAATCCACCCGCTCACACCCTTTTTCCTCCTCAAGGCACCCCACAGGAGTCATATTTCCCTCTGTAAGCCGCAAAATCATCCCCACACTATACTCTTTTGGCTCCATAGAAAGACGATACCCTCCCTGTGCCCCCCGAAGACTTTTTACATATCCCGCCTTTTTCAAATAAGAAATAATTTGTTCCAAATACTTTTCTGAAATCCCCTGCCGTTTTGATATATCCTTAATCCGTATTAACTCTTCCCCATCATTTACAGCCAAATCCAACATTAAACGCAGTGCATATCTTCCCTTCGTTGATATCCTCATGTTCTTCTTTTCCCTTTCTTCTCCTATTTTACTATCTAGTATAAACTTTTCAAGCAAAAATAGTCAAGATATGCCACCTCTTTCACTGCGTAAATTTCATATCAGACTTCTCACTTCCGATCTCTATTTTTCCTCGGGATCTTTCTTTCCTTTAGAGCGAAACTTTTTAAAACTCCAAAATCCCTTCTTTTTTACTACTTTCTTTCCAATTAAAAATCCTAAAAATAGTACAACCCCCCAAATCACCAAATAAGGAATATCAACAATCACTCCAATTAAGAAATCTCGTGTTCCTACCATAACCCGTTCTAAATTCTCCGAAAAGCCCTCCCGGATTCTCTCCCATACCCCAGGTTCTTCCTGCGGCGTTAATTTTTTTACCTCTGCTATAGCTAAATGCAGTGTACTATAATTAACTTGATTATCATACGTCCGCAAAGTAGACTCATAATTTTGAATCTGATAACGAATTTCCGACAGCCGTTCTTCTATTGCAATTAAATCCTCTACCGATTCTGCCTGCTCCATTAAAACCAGCAGCCGATCTTGCTCCGTCTGAAGTGCAATTTTATGACTTTCCACATCCACATAGTGAAGCGTAATATCCTGTACATTTTCTTCCTTCCATGTTACATTTGCCAATTCCGTTACATTTCCCACCAGTTCATCCAACCGTTCAGAAGGAACCCGAATCATATAGTTTGCCGATCTGCCCCTATTCACATAAGAACTAGGATTATTAGTACTAGAATTCTCCACATATCCGCCAAGTCCGCTGACTCTGCTTAACAGCTTCGCAACCAATTCGTCAAACTCCTCTGTCTCCACATCCATAGATACTGTTTTAATCAATTTCCTTCCGGTAAAATCTACCTCCTCATTCACCGCAGTCCCATCCCCTAAGCCTTCTTCATATTCCATTTCTCCTTTGCTTTCTACTGCTGCCATCGTTGTCTCCGCTATCGCCATTTCGTTACTTACCGCATCATACATCGACTGACTGCTGCTCTTATTGCTTCCGCACCCTGTTATAAGAATCCCTGCCAATACTATGGCACACCCTAATGAAAACCATCTTCTCATATTTTATTCTCCTCCTCATGAAATATTGTTGTTATCTGTTCCTTTCTATCTGTATTCACGCAAAAAATACCTATTCGTTGCAAAAAAAAAATAGCCCGCATTGCGAACTATTGTACCTTTCATGAGACACGCGGGATTCGAACCCGCGACACCTTGATTAAAAGTCAAGTGCTCTACCTACTGAGCTAGTATCCCAAATCCATTCTAAAAACCCTAACAACTTCTTTCGGATTCAACAGGGCTAGTTGGATTCGAACCAACGAATGCAGGAGTCAAAGTCCTGTGCCTTACCG
>CAJUEI010000172.1 GCA_910585255.1 uncultured Lachnospiraceae bacterium | reverse complement strand
AGCTATGAGGTTAGGAGCAAGTAGCAAAGCGGATTGCGAATATCCGATTTGACTGGCAAACATAGGATAGAAAGACATTAAAGAATAGAAATAACCTTATAATGGATAGAAAGTGAAATGGGGCAATGCAGGGGCTAGGAAAGCCGAAGTTACAAAAACACGATAAATCGGGACTATATCGTAGATAAATAGACGAAGTAAATTGGGAAGATTGCAGCAAATGAAAACATATAAAATACAATCACTAAGACACATATCTACACAGTGCGATTCTCTGTTATTTTTTATTTTCCAAAATTAAACGCATGATATTGACAGCTTGCTTTTGATATGTTATAATACATTTTACAAGAGAGGAGGTGCTACATTGAATAACAAGCCTACTAGCGGACAACTTATAAAACAGCTTAATGATGCCATCGAAAGAAAGGCTAACAATTCTCTGCGTCAAAATGATTTAACTATGGTTCAAATGTGGGTGTTGCTTTCACTGAATGATAAAGACGAAAAAACCTATTCATTTAAAGAATTGGAGCACATTTTAGGAGTGGCACAATCCACCTGTGCCGGAATTGTAAACAGACTTGCAATTAAAAAACTGGTTGATTGTTTTACTGATCCAGATGATAAGCGTATGAAACTTGTCCGAATAACTTCGGCAGGAGAAAAATGCTGCCAAAGTGCCACGCAGAATATTAAGGAACTGGAACAGATTATGTTTCGTGGCTTATCTGAAGAAGAGCAAATTATTTTTAACAGTCTGCTTCAGCGGATATATGAAAATATGAAATAAATGTCCGCTTGGTCTGCGGGCATTTGTTTCGAACAAATTGATAGCTTGCTTTTGAATAGTTTTACGGAGGTACAAACATGAAACATACAAATTTAGAAAATGATTTTCAACCCGACCGTCTTTTAAGCGGAGAGGAATTCTTAGGATTTATATTTGAATACTAACAGGTAATTATGCTTTATGAAAGTGCGATAAAGTATATTACTACGCAACTCGACATTTTAGAACATGAATACTATGCAAAAGGCTGGCGTATACCTTTTCATTCTGTTTCTAGCATGGCGGAAATGTTTTATCAATCGGATTTGAAAATGCAGAGTATAGCGGAAAAAATGCAACTGTTTAACCTCATCAAGGAAATCCACCGCTTTCGCCTTGGTGGCTTAGAAGCGGTGGGTTGGGACTTTCTTGTTTCAATGGAAGTGCAGACTCCCACTGAAAAGCTGCGATAGCAGCTATGAGGTTATAAGCAAGTAGCAAAGCGGATTGCGAATATCCGATTTGACTCGTTAATAATGACCCGTCATAAAGCGGGTATTTATAAAACCCAATTCAATAGCTTGCTTTTGACAAGTATTAAAGGAGGAAAAATTTATGGAACAAAAATCATTGGAAGTATTTGAGTCAATGCCTGTATCCAAAGCGGTATTTAAAAATGCCCTGCCTGCAATGGCTGCTATGCTTATGGTATTAGTTTACAACTTAGCTGACACGTTCTTTATCGGTCAGACACATGATGCTTTACAGGTTGCGGCTGTTTCTCTTGCAACGCCTGTATTTTTAATGTTTATGGCGGTTGGGACGGCTTTTGGTATCGGCGGCACTTCGGTTATATCTCGTGCATTGGGAGAGGGAAAAAAGGAGTATGCAAGAAAAGTCTGCTCTTTCTGTATGTGGAGTTGTATCATTGTCGGCGTTGTAATGGTTGCTTTGTTTTTGATTTTTATGAATCCTATCCTGTCAATGATCGGGGCGAGCTCTGATACATGGAATTTATCTAAAACTTATTTAAGCATTGTTGTATGCAGCGGTCCTTTTGTGCTGATTTCAAACTGTTATGCGAATGTTGTCCGTACCGAGGGAGAGTCCGGCAAGGCTATGATGGGACAGCTTCTTGGAAACCTGCTGAATGTTATTCTTGACCCGATTATGATTTTGGGCTTTGGTTGGAATATTGCAGGTGCGGCGATTGCCACGGTAATAGGAAACCTTTTCGGTGCAGGTTATTATATTTTCTATTTTCTTCGGGGAAAATCAAGCCTTAGTATCAGTATCAAAGACTTTACTGTTAAAGATAAGGTTTGCAGCAGCGTACTTGTAATCGGTGTTCCCGCCGCATTAGGCTCTATGTTAATGAGCGTTTCACAAATCATTATCAACAGTCAAATGGCAGAATACGGTGATATGGCGATTGCTGGAATGGGCGTTGCTATGAAAGTAGTTACCATTACAGGAATGGTATGTATGGGCTTAGGGCAGGGAGTTCAGCCCTTGCTTGGTTATTGTGTGGGGGCAAAATTGTGGAAACGCTTTAAGGACGTTTTCAAATTCTCAATCCTGTTCGCCCTAATCTTGGGAGTTGTTTTAACAATTATTTGCTATTTGTTTACTAATCAGATAGTCAGTGCATTTTTAACAGATGTAACAGCCTTTGATTATGCTACACAGTTTGCTCGGATTTTACTGACAACAAGTTTCCTGTTTGGTGTATTTTATGTACTTACCAACACTTTACAGGCAATGGGTGCAGCCACCGCTTCCCTTGTTATCAATTTAAGCAGACAGGGTATCATTTTCATTCCCGCTCTGTTTATCTTAAAGGCAATACTTGGACTGACCGGGCTTGTATGGGCACAGCCGATAGCAGATATACTATCTCTTGCCCTTGCCGCCGTACTCTATATTAATACATTTAAGAAGTTAAGCAAGGAACAGATTGCCAAATAGATACAAACAACTAAAGGGGGTTTTCATAAGATGAAAGAAGCTATAAAAATGGGAAAAGCGACCATACTACTATACAGGGGAAAAAAACAGCCAGAGTGCCCTATGTCTATGCAGTGACTTCGGAGGAAAGTTAGAAGCTCTTAAACTTCTGTCGATCCATTAGGATTTTTTGCCATTCTTGAATGGCAAAAAAAGGGGTGTGTTTAGCCCGCTGCACGGGCGAATTGCACCCCGGTCCGTCCGGTTGGATGCACGAATATTCAGAAGTTTTAGAGCTTCTTACTTTCCGTAGAGCAAAACTGTATAGACATAGGACACTCTGGCGTCCTCTCCGCCAAAAACATATCCAATTTTGATTTTTTTATAAATGCAGTACCCGTGCTTTAATCTCTTTTGTCTTTCCGACATTCCAGAAATTTTCTCCAAGATATCCGCAAGTTCTGCGAGTCACATTCATTTTATTCTGATCTTTATTATGACAATTTGGACATTCCCATTCAAAGTTATCGTTAATTTCGATTTCTCCGTCAAACCCGCAGACATGACAATAATCCGATTTTGTATTAAACTCCGCATATTGAATATTGTCATAAATATATTTTACCAATTCCTCTAAAGCAGGCAGATTATGACGCATATTCGGAATCTCAACATAAGAAATTGCACCGCCTGAAGAAATGGTCTGGAATTGACTTTCAAACTGGAATTTTGTAAAAGCATCTATTTTTTCCCGTACATCGACATGATAAGAATTCGTATAATAACCCTTGTCTGTAATATCAGGAATCTCCCCAAAACGCTCCTTATCAATTCTTGCAAAACGATAGCAAAGAGATTCTGCCGGTGTGCCATAGAGACTGAATCCGATTCCGGTTTCTTTTTTCCAGCAGTCCGCTGCAGCACGCATCTTTCTCATTACACGAAGGGCAAACTCTGTTCCTACCGGATCAGTATGACTTACCCCAGTCATAAGTTTGGTCACTTCATATAAACCAATATAGCCAAGAGAAATCGTAGAATAACCGTCATGCAGCAGCTTATCAATCGGTTCTTTTTTCTCTAGTCTTGCAATTGCACCATACTGCCAATGGATCGGGCTGGTATCGGAAAGTGTGCCCTCTAATGCATAGTGCCGGCACATTAAAGCCTCATAGCAAAGCTGAAGCCGTTCATCTAACAAGTTCCAAAACTTGTCCTCATCTTTTTCTGCTAAAATTCCAATCTGCGGCAGATTCAGACTGACAACCCCCTGGTTAAAGCGGCCTTCAAACTGATAGTTGCCGTTTTCGTCTTTCCATGGAGCTAAAAAGCTGCGGCAGCCCATACAGCTAAAGACATTGTTTTCGTAATTTTCCCGCATTTTCTTTGCGGATATGTAGTCTGGATAAAGCCGCTTAGCGGAACATTTTACTGCGAGTTTGGTAATATAGTCATATTCCCCTCCCTTTAGGCAGTTGTGTTCGTCTAGTACATAGACCAGTTTTGGAAATGCCGGTGTGACATATACGCCTTTTTCGTTTTTGATACCCTCTAGCCGCTGGCGTAAGATCTCTTCTACAATCATAGCATTTTCCGGTAAGTATTCGTCTTCTTTATCTAGATTTAAAAAGAGCGTAACAAAAGGAGATTGTCCGTTTGTGGTCATTAGTGTGTTGATTTGGTACTGAATGGTCTGTACACCGGAACGCAGTTCGTCTTGAAGCCGTTCGGATACAAGCTGATCGAGCAGTTCTGGTTCTAAGGCATCACCAAATGTCTGGAGATAGCGATTTTTATATTTGTAATAACTTTTTCTTAAGTATTTGCCAAGGTGGCGAATATCCACGGATTGTCCGCCATATTGACTGCTTGCTACAGCAGAGATAATCTGCGTCATTACCGTACAGGCAACCTGGAAACTTTTTGGACTTTCAATTAGTTTTCCGTTCATTACCGTACCATTGTCTAACATATCCCCGATATTGATTAGGCAGCAGTTAAAAATCGGCTGCAGAAAGTAGTCCGCATCGTGAAAGTGAATGGCACCTTCGTCATGGGCTTTGGAGATATAGTCTGGCAGCAGCAGTCTTCTGGTTAAATCTTTGGAGACTTCTCCGGCGATCAAATCCCGCTGAGTAGAGGCAACAGAAGCGTTTTTATTGGAGTTTTCCTCTGCTACATCTTTGTTTCGGTTTTTAATTAAACTCATAATGGATTCATCCGTCGTATTGGCTTTCCGCACCATGTCACGCTGATAGCGGTAGATGATGTACTTTTTTGCAAGGATAAATTTGCGATCAGCCATTAGTTCCTGCTCGATCATATCCTGTATTTCTTCTACGTACATGGAATCAAGGCGGCGTGCCTCGATATGGGACACGATTTCCTGAATTCGGCTATCGGTCACTTTTTCATCGCTTGGAACTTCCTTGTTCGCTTTCTGGACAGCAATTACAATTTTACTGCTGTCATATGGCACCTCACGGCCATTCCGTTTGATTACTTTCATTATAAAGCCTCCCAATTAAGATACAATTATTGATATCTGGTGTTAAGCAGCCGCTCAAACCCGATTACAGCACATTATAACATTTCTTATTCAGAATGTCTATATCTAGATTGGAATTCATTTTAAAACACTATATCTTGTGGATATGTTGATAAATTCTGTCTAGAATATTCTGAAAAATAAAGGGAAGAATGGAAAGGTTATGGTGAGTAGGAATAAAAAGGAAGGAGTTTTGTGATATTAAATTGAAATTGGGAAAAGAGTCAAAGATAGAGTGTGGATAACTCGAAATGCAGGAATTATTTCGAAAATATGTTCGATTTACAAGCGAAAAGAATTGCTTGTGGCTCTTTTTATTTTATGTTATAATGGGCAAAATATTAGGACGAGTGTTTAGGAGGAAGAGAGAAGATGGCAGAAATTGATCAGAGTAGAATTCGGAATTTTTGTATTATTGCTCATATTGATCATGGAAAATCGACATTAGCGGATCGGATTATTGAAAAAACAGGACTTTTAACGGAGAGGGAGATGCAGGCACAGGTCTTGGATAATATGGAGCTGGAAAGGGAGCGGGGAATTACCATTAAATCGCAGGCAGTTCGGACGGTTTATAAGGCACAGGACGGGAAGGAGTATATTTTTAATCTGATTGATACGCCTGGTCATGTCGATTTTAATTATGAGGTTTCCCGAAGCCTTGCCGCCTGTGACGGAGCAATTTTGGTAGTAGATGCAGCACAGGGGATTGAGGCACAGACATTGGCAAATGTATATCTGGCTTTGGATCACAATTTGGATGTCTTTCCGGTTATCAATAAGATCGATCTGCCAAGTGCAGAGCCGCAGCGTGTAATAGAGGAAATAGAAGATGTAATTGGAATTGAAGCAGAGGATGCCCCGCAGATTTCGGCAAAGGCGGGGATTCATATTGAAGAGGTATTAGAGCAGATTGTAAAGAAGATTCCTGCTCCGGGCGGAGATCCAAAGGCACCGCTTCAGGCATTGATTTTTGATTCCATTTATGATTCTTATAAAGGAGTAATTGTCTTTTTCCGGGTGCGGGAGGGGACGGTAAAAAAGGGAATGAGAGTGCGGATGATGGCGACAAAGGCAGAGATGGAAGTGGTAGAGGTCGGATATTTCGGAGCCGGACAACTGATTCCCTGTGAAGAGTTAAGTGCCGGAATGGTCGGCTATCTGACGGCAAGTATTAAAAATGTACGGGATACTGCGGTAGGAGATACGATTACGGATGCACAGAATCCTTGTAAGGAAGCCCTTCCCGGATATAAGAGAGCCAATCCTATGGTCTATTGCGGGATGTATCCTGCGGATGGGGCAAAATATCCCGATCTGCGGGATGCATTGGAAAAACTTCAGTTAAATGATGCCGCCCTGCAGTTTGAACCGGAGACTTCGATTGCTTTGGGCTTTGGGTTTCGCTGCGGGTTTCTTGGGCTTTTGCATTTAGAGATTATACAGGAACGGTTAGAGCGGGAGTACAACTTGGATTTGGTTACTACGGCTCCGGGGGTAGTCTATCGGGTCTATAAGACAAATGGAGAAATGATTGAACTTACCAATCCTTCTAATCTGCCCGATCCTTCTGAAATTGACTATATGGAAGAACCTATGGTCAGTGCAGAAATTATGGTGACGACCGAGTATGTCGGATCGATTATGGAACTGTGTCAGGAGAGACGAGGAGTTTATATTGGAATGGAATATATGGAGACAACACGGGCTTTGATTCGGTATGAACTGCCTTTAAATGAAATTATCTATGATTTTTTTGATGCGTTAAAGTCCCGGTCTCGTGGCTATGCTTCTTTTGATTATGAGATAAAAGGGTATGCAAAGTCAGATTTGGTGAAACTGGATATTTTAATTAATCGGGAAGAAGTGGATGCCCTCTCTTTTATTGTATTTGAGGGAACGGCTTATGAGCGGGGCAGGCGGATGTGTGAGAAACTAAAAGAGGAGATTCCCAGACATCTGTTTGAGATTCCGATTCAGGCAGCGATTGGAAGTAAGGTAATCGCCAGAGAGACGGTAAAGGCTATGCGGAAGGATGTATTGGCAAAGTGTTATGGAGGCGATATCAGCCGGAAGCGGAAGCTGCTTGAGAAGCAGAAAGAGGGAAAGAAGCGGATGCGGCAGGTAGGAAACGTAGAGATTCCGCAGAGTGCATTTATGAGTGTGCTTAAATTAGATGATAAATAGGAGAGAATCATGTCGGAACACCGAAAACCGCTTGGAATCTATGTGCATATTCCTTTTTGTCTAAAAAAGTGTGATTATTGTGATTTTCTTTCTGTTCCGATAAAAGAAGAGACGGAATGGACCACATGGTATTTTCAGGCTTTAAAAGAGGAAATACAGGAGTATCAGGAACAGGCGGGTTCTTATGTTGTTTCTAGTATTTTTCTAGGAGGAGGAACCCCAACTCTTCCTTCTGAAAAGTGGATTATTCAGATAATAGAAGAGATACAAAATGTATTTTTAGTAGAGAAAAAAGCGGAGATTACGATTGAATGTAATCCAGAAACAGTAAATCGAAAGAAACTGCAGGCTTATCGGGAAACGGGAATCAATCGGATTAGTTTTGGACTTCAGTCTGCAGATAACAGAGAATTGAAGAGGTTGGGAAGAGTGCATACTTATCAGCGGTTTTTGGAAAGTTTTACGGCGGCTAGAGAAGTAGGTTTTTCTAATTGCAATGTAGATTTAATGTTTGGACTTCCCGGGCAGACGCTTGACGGGTGGGAGAATACCGTGCGGACGGCAGCGGCATTGGCTCCAGAGCATCTCTCTGCTTATAGTTTGATTGTAGAGGAGGGAACCCCTTTTTTTGAACAGAGGAAACAGGGACTACTTTCTTTGCCTGAAGAGGAAGAAGAGAGACAGATGTACCAGAAGACGGAACAGTGGCTGGAAGAGTCAGGCTATCAGCGTTATGAGATCTCGAATTATGCAAAGACCGGATGGGAGTGCCGGCATAACCTGATCTATTGGAGCGGAGAAGACTATCTTGGCTTGGGCTTGGGAGCTTCT
>CAJUEI010000171.1 GCA_910585255.1 uncultured Lachnospiraceae bacterium | reverse complement strand
GGCAAAAAAGGGGTGTGTTTAGCCCGCTGTACGGGCGAATTGCACCCCGATCCGTTCGGGTGGATACACGTAAATTCAGAAGTCTTAGAGCTTCTGCTTTTCGGAGAGCCGAACAGCGTTGTTCTGCTAAACTCTGGCGTCCTCTTGGGGCATTACTTTATTAAGCTTTGATGTTTTTTTGAAATGGGGGAATTTTAAGAGTAAATTTATGGGATCAAATATTTCATAAAAACTTGAAAGATTTTGTAGATTGTGCTAAGATAAAATTAACAATAAAAATATTTTATAGATATTTTCTATAAAAATATAAGAAAAAAGAGGATAGAAAGGAGGAGATGTGCAAAGCCCGGTTTTATATGACAGAATAGGGCTATTTTTTTATTGTGCACACAAATAGGATATGAAAGGATTAAGAGGGATACGGGTCAAACTAATTATTTATTTTATTTTTGCTATTGCAGTTACGGTCATAATTTGTGCATTTCTTACCTTGAAAAATACCAGCAGTATTTTAATTTCTAATATTCGTCTAACCAGTTCACAGACCTTGCAGGAGACATTAAAGGGGTTTCAGATTTATTTAAAGACGTTAAGTGAGCCGGTTGATTTGCTGACTCGGAAGCAGGAAGTAAAGCATTTTGAAGATGAGGGGACGATAGAAGGAAATGTTACTGCGATTCAGGATTCGCTGGTGGCTTCGCTTCGGGTGACGGATGGTTCTGTTCGCTGTTATTATACGACCAAGACAGGATATCGGGTCAATGCTTATCTGACAGAGGAAGAGGGGAAAGTAAAAGGGAATAAAGAGCTTTTTGAAGGACAGGACGATACTGGAAGAGAGTGGTATACCGGAGCAGTAGGGCTGAAAAACAGACAGGGTATTTTTGCTTATTTTTCAAAGCCTTATTTGGATTCGGATGGAAATAAGATTTTTACGGTGGCTCAGGAGATTAAGAATTCAGATGGAGAAAATTATGGAACAGTGGCATTGGATATCTCCTATGATGCTTTGGCGGAATATGTGCAGAATATTTCGATTTTAAATACAGGATTTATACTTTTGGTAGATGCAAATGGAACTATTTTAGTGGATAATGCTAGGAATCACTATGTAAGTGAAAGTGTGGCACAGCTTTCTTTTTGGTCGCAGTTTCAGGCAGATCCTACTTTAATGAATTATGAAGTAAAGATAGGGGATGAATTGGTTGAGGTTACGGCTCTTACAGATGAGATTACAGGCTGGACGGTTTTGGGATTTGTTGGGGAAGAAGAGAATGCTGAGAATTTAAAGAAGGTTCAGGTTACGGCTGTAATTGGCGGAGGAATGGGAGCAGTAGCAGGGATTGTGATTGCTTTAGCTGTTGCTGTCACACTTGCTAATGAGATTTTAAGGATTCAGAAAGTAACAAAGAAAGTGGCGGAAGGGGATTTTACGCAGAATATTGCAGTAAGACGGCAGGATGAATTAGGGGATTTAGAGAATTATTTTAATGAGATGATAAAGAAAGTAGCTTCTCTTATGAGAGAAGTACAGGATAAATCTAATACGATTCTTAAAGTTTCCTCAGAAATTGCTTCTATTACGGATAAGACGAAACAGACAACAAAGAAGGTAACAGAATCGATTCAAAATGTTTCTGATGGTGCGAGTGCACAGTCGATTAGTACGCAGGAAGCAAGTGAAGAGGTAGAAAAGTTAGCCAAGAGTTTAGAAGAAACAAAGGACTATGTGGATGGAATCGATAAGATGTCAGTAGATACAGGGCAGTTAAGTTCAGATGGAATTGATGTTATGGAAGATTTAATTGTTCGGACAAAGCAGACTTTGGAAAAGTCACAGATTTCGATTGAAGTTATGGAAGAGATGCTAGAAAGTATTCATAAGATTAATTATATCTCGGATGTTATTGCCGGAATTACTTCTCAAACGAATTTACTTTCTTTAAATGCCAGTATTGAAGCAGCAAGAGCAGGAGAGGCAGGACGGGGATTTGCTGTTGTGGCAAATGAAATTCGTCAGCTTGCGGATCAGTCAAAGTCTTCTACAGATGAGATTAAAAATATTGTAGGTGAGATTTCTACTCGTTCGAAAGTAATGGAGGAATCTATGACAGAGAGCAGTGAAATTTTAGCGGAACAGGATAAAGCAATTCAGGCAACAAAAGAATTGTTTCATCAGATTTCGGAGTCGGTGGATCAGTTGGTGCATGGAGTGGAAAATATTTTGGATTTGAATACACAGATGGTTCAGAATAAAAATGAGGTGGTAAGCCGGATGGATGATATTGTTGCGGTGTCGGAACAATCGGCAGCGACAGCGGAGCAGGTATCGAATTTTGCGGAACAGGTCAATGGGACAATGGGAAATATGGATTCCTATGCGGTAAATCTAAATGAGATTGCCAATGAATTAGGAGAAACGATTAAAAAGTTCCAATTATAATGAAAAGGAAAAATCTTAAATTCCCTCTTGATTTTCGCAGAAATTTTGATATGATAATATAAGAATAAAGAGATAGAAAATAGATAAGGGAGTAGTTAGCACGGGAAAGGTGTAATAATGTCAACATACTGGTAAGGGATTATCTGGCATTGTTTTGAATAATGAGACTTATCTGTGTTCTGCAGCTGCAGAATACAGATAGGTCTTATTTTTTATAAAGATTTAAAGGATAAAAAGAATTAGGAGGAGAAAAGGATGAGTTTCTTGGAATTTTTTATGATTGCGGTTGGACTGTCTATGGATGCATTTGCGGTATCGATTTGTAAGGGATTGTCTCTGCCGAAGATGAGATGGAAATATGCGGTAATAGCGGGAATTTATTTTGGAGGGTTTCAGGCGGGGATGCCGTTTCTTGGATATCTGCTGGGAGCAAGCTTTCAAGATCTGATTCGCAGTGTGGATCACTGGATTGCTTTTATACTTTTAGGAATAATCGGAGGAAATATGATAAAAGAATCGAAAAGTGAGATTGAACAAATGGACTCTTCATTTGGAGTACGTGCCATGCTTCCTTTAGCTGTAGCGACCAGTATTGATGCCCTTGCCGTAGGGGTAGGGTTTGCTTTTCTTCAGGTAGATATTTTGCCGGCAGTCTGTTTTATTGGAGCGGTGACATTTGTGTTTTCAGCAGCGGGACTGCAGATTGGAAATTTGTTTGGAACAAAGTATAAAGCCAGAGCAGAGGCAGCGGGAGGGATTATTTTGATTTTGATGGGTTGTAAAATTTTATTGGAGCATTTAGAGATACTGGGTTAAATGGGATCGCAGAATAATTTATTTTTTAAAAAAGAATAGTCGGAAAATTGTAGAAAGATATAAGAAAATAGTTGACAAATAGAGACACCAGCATATATGATAATTATATTCAATAACTATAAAAAGGAAAACGAGGTAGAAGATGAGCAGATTAGAAATTTCAACCCCGAATAAAGCCCAAGTCGTAGTGGAAGGGCTTTATAAGGACTTAGAACGCAGAATTGAGGCAAGTCCGCCTGGGTTATGTCCGGTAGATATGTCACGGGCATTTCTGGTATTGTGCCATGCACAGACATGCGGAAAATGTGTGCCTTGCCGTGTTGGGTTAGGTCAGCTCAACAATATGCTGACAGATGTATTGGATGGAAATGCAACGATGGATACCATTGAGCTGATAGAGCAGACTGCGTTTGCTATTATGCATTCGGCAGACTGTGCGATTGGCTATGAAGCGGCAAATATGGTATATAAGGGAGTAATTGGCTTTCGAGAGGACTATGAAGTACATATTCGGGAAGGTCGGTGCACTTGTACTTATAATCAGCCGGTACCTTGTACTTCGCTCTGCCCGGCTGAAGTAGATATTCCGGGTTATATTGCACTGGTTCGGGAGGGACGTTATCAGGATGCGATTCGTCTAATTCGGAAAGATAATCCGTTTCCAACGACTTGCGGGTTTATCTGTGAGCATCCTTGTGAGGCGAGATGCCGCAGAAATATGGTAGATGATTCGATAAATATTCGCGGGTTAAAGCGGCTTGCTGCTGATTTGGCGGGAAAGGTGCCGCCTCCTCCTTGTGCACCTTCTACCGGAAAACGGGTAGCAGTAGTGGGCGGTGGTCCCTGCGGATTAAGTGCATCTTATTATCTGCAGCTGATGGGACATCAGGTAACAGTATTTGAGATGCTGCCGCAGCTTGGCGGGATGCTTCGGTATGGAATTCCGAACTATCGTCTGCCAAAGGATCGGCTGGATGAAGATATTGAAGCCATTCTGGAAACCGGAGTAGAAGTAAAATATGGACTGCGGATTGGAACGGATATTACGATTCAAAGGCTGCGGGAGGAATATGATGCGGTATTAATTGCGATTGGTGCCAGTACCGATAAAAAATTGGGGATTCAGAATGACGATGCAGAGGGGATTATCAGTGCGGTTCATTTTCTGCGTACCACAGGAATGGGAGAGACCGTAGATTTAAGCGGACAGGAAACCATTATTATCGGCGGCGGAAATGTATCGATGGATGCGGCTCGTACAGCGGTTCGTATGGGAGCAAAGAAAGTCAGTATTGTATACCGAAGAAGAGTAGTCGATATGACGGCATTGCCTTCCGAGATTGAAGGAGCGATAGCGGAAGGAGTAGAGGTACAGGTATTAAAGGCACCGATGCGGATTGAAGTGGACGAGACCGGACATGTATCGGGACTTTGGGTACAGCCGCAGATGGTGAGTACGATTCGGGACGGAAGGGCAAGTGTAAAGCCGACCGGAGAAGATGATATTTTAATTCCTTGTAATAGTATTATTGTGGCAATCGGACAGGATATTGAGTATCATCACTTTGAAGAAGCAGGTGTATCTATAGCAAGAGGAAGAATTCATGCGGAAAATTACGGAGGTTTTGACAATATTCCTGGTGTATTTGCCGGAGGGGACTGTGCAACCGGACCAGCTACCGTAATTAAGGCGATTAGTCAGGCAAAGGTTGTTGCGGCAAATATTGATGATTATCTTGGCTTCCATCATGCTATTTCTTGTGATGTGGTGATTCCAAAGGCAAGTCTTGCCGATCGGACACCATGCGGAAGAGTCAATATGACAGAACGGGAAGCCTGTGAGCGGGTAAAAGATTTTGAAGGCTGTGAGTATGGAATGTCGGAGCAGGAAGGAAAACAGGAAGCCTCTCGTTGTCTTCGCTGTGATCACTTCGGTTATGGAGTATTTAAGGGAGGCAGAGAGACGATATGGTAAATCTTACAATTGATCATCAGGCGGTATGCGTACCGGAAGGAACAACAGTTATCGAAGCGGCAAGACAGGCAGGGATTCCGATTCCAAGTCTTTGTTATTTAAAAGGCATTAATGAGATTGGGGCATGCCGGGTCTGTGTAGTAGAAGTAGAGGGAAAGGATAAATTAATTATTTCCTGTAATAATAAAGTAGAAGAGGGTATGGTGATCTATACCAACAGCCGGAAAGTACGTATGAATCGGAAAAATACGATTGAGTTAATTCTTTCTCAGCATGACTGTCACTGTGCTACTTGTGTAAGAAGCGGAAGTTGTGCACTGCAGGAGATAGCAAATGATTTAAATATCTTGGAAATCCCTTATAAGATGGAAATTGAAAAACTGCCTTGGAATAAAGAGTTTCCTTTAATTCGAAATGCAGCAAAGTGTATTAAGTGTATGCGGTGTATTCAAGTCTGTGATAAAATACAGGGACTGCATGTCTGGGATCTGACCGGAACGGGATCTAGAACAACCGTAAATGTATCTTTAAATCGAAAGATAGAGGAAGCAGATTGCTCTCTGTGCGGGCAGTGTATTACCCATTGTCCGACAGGTGCACTGCGGGTACGGGATGATACCGAAAAGGCATGGAATGCAATTGAAGATAAAAAGAAAGTTACCGTAGTGCAGATTGCACCTGCAGTTCGTACCGCATGGGGAGAAGTGCTTGGAATGGAACGGGAACATGCAACGGTAGGAAAGATGGTAGATGCACTGAAGCGGATGGGATTTGACTATGTATTTGACAGTGTGTTCTCAGCAGATTTAACCATTATGGAAGAGGGAGCGGAATTTGTAGAGCGGTTCCGAAAAGGAGAGACACGGAATCATCCGATGTTTACTTCTTGTTGTCCGGGCTGGATTCGTTTTATTAAATCGCAATATCCGCATTTAATACCATATCTTTCTACTGCAAAGTCGCCTCAGCAGATGTTTGGAGCGGTAATGAAGAGTTATTTTGCCAAGAAGATTGGCGTAAATCCAGAAGATATGGTTACGGTTTCAATTATGCCTTGTGTGGCGAAAAAAGGGGAAAGCCAGATGGAGCTGTATTTTGAGGAATATGGCGGGCACGATGTGGATCTGGTGCTGACCACACGGGAATTGGATCGAATGATTCGTTCGGCACATATTAAAGTGGATACGCTGGTGGAGAAAGAATGTGATCAGATTATGCATGACGGAACCGGAGCAGGCGTAATCTTTGGAACAACCGGTGGTGTTATGGAGGCAGCACTTCGTTCGGCACATTATCTAATTACGGGAAAGAATCCCGATCCAGATGCTTTTGAGCAGGTTCGTGGAATGGAAGCCGGAAAGCAGGGCTGGGTGGAAGCGGTGATTCCGATTGCGGATGCACAGGTAAAAGTAGCGGTTGTAAGCGGATTGGGAAATACCAGACAGTTGCTGGATGCATTAGAGGAAGGAACGGTACATTATGATTTTGTAGAAGTTATGGCTTGTCCTGGCGGATGTGTCGGAGGAGGCGGACAGCCGATTCATGATGGAGAAAGTTTGACTAATGATCGGCGGGAAAATCTTTACTTTTTGGATCGGAATTATCCAATTCGGTTTTCTCATGAGAATCCAGATGTGCTTCGGCTTTATAATGAATATATGGAAAGACCAAATTCACATAAAGCACATTTGCTGCTGCATACGGATCATAAGGCTTGGGAAATGCCTAGACCACCTAGAAAGGTATTTTAACTTCATCAAGGAAGTCCCCCGCTTCTAAGCCGCCAAGGCGAAAGCGGTGGGTTGGGACTTCCTTGATGAGGTTATGAGCAAGTAGCGAAGCGGATTGCGAATTTCTTTTGATGGATAGAATAGAAACAGAGGGGCTTGGCTCCTCTTTTCTGTTTGGGGATTTATAAAGTGATTGATTTAGAGGAGAGAACGATGAAAAAGAAAAAGTGGATGATGTTGGTTTTGATAGGAAGTGGTATCTTGGGTATGTATGGCTGCGGAGGGCAGGAGTTAGAAATGGATCAAAGTATGCCGGAACATATAGAAACAGAAGGGAAAACAGAAGGATTATTTTTAGAATTGGAACAGCAAGTGACGAAAGAAGAGAATGGGGAGAAAAAAGAAACCGAGACAGTAGGAGAGACAAAAGGGACAGAAGCGATTAGGGAGACGACAGAAAAGGAGGTGGAAGTAAGAACGGAAGAGGAAACAGAAGCGGGAAGGGATACGCAGGATAAAGGTGAGGGATTTTCTTTTGCGGATTTGAAGAATGTGGAGTTTTATTTTTCTAGCGGAGCCGGGGGATGGAGAACGGTTTTGACGATTGATGAGGATGGAAATTTTTCTGGAGAGTATTTGGACAATGATATGGAAGTGGGAGAAAATTATCAGGGGATTGCGTATCAGTGTAAATTTAGCGGTCAGTTTACGCAGCCGGTAAAAGTAAATGAATATACATATTCTGTACAGGCGGATAGGATAACGTATGAAAGGGAAGCTGGTACAGAGGAGATAAAGGATGGAATGTTGTATCGGTATGTGGATGCTTATGGGTTGGAGAATGTAGAAACGGTTTTGATTTATCTGCCTGGTGCACCATATGCAGAGCTTCCAGAGGAATTTAGAATGTGGGTGCGGAATTTTGACGGGGCAGGCGAGGCGGATGTGAAACTTCCGTTTTATGCTTTAAATAATCTGGCAGATCAGAGTGGGTTTTCTGGTTATAGTGTAATCCATCATGCATATGCTGCTGCGGACGAGACAGATCGGAGAGAAGTTTTAATTGAGGAATTAGAAAAGAGTGTAGCTGATAGTGAGATGAATGCAGAACAACTGGAGGAATCGATAAGAAATGATATTCTTACTCAGTTAGAATATAATGAAAAGACGCAGGAATTATATAATCTGTGGGATGCTTTGCTGAATCAGATATGGGATGTTTTAAAGCAGACACAGGATGAGGAGACGATGAAAGGTTTGACTGCAGAGCAGTTAGAGTGGATTGCTTTAAAGGAAGAGGAGATGGCAAAGGCAGGGGCTGAGTATGAAGGAGGATCGATGCAGGCAATGGTGGTAAATCAAACAGCAGCGGAGATGACAAGGGTTAGGGTGTATGAATTGATGGAAAAGCTTCGGTGATGGGGGTTGGGGGAGAGGATGCTGAAGTGGCGGGTAATCCTTATGTTTTTAATAGTTTCAATAAAGCTGCCGCTAATT
>CAJUEI010000170.1 GCA_910585255.1 uncultured Lachnospiraceae bacterium | reverse complement strand
TTATTATCTATTGGATTTTTAAACCATATTCAACAGATAACTCCTAATTATCTTATTTTAATTGAATGTTTAATATAAATAATATTGAATTTATAATTTTTCAGAAATAATATTAATTATAAGTAAAAATTATAAACTGGTATATTTATAATATTCTCTCTATGTTGTACACATATATTTTTGTAAAGTTATTTTTTATCTCTTTTAAATTAAAAAAATATCTGTTATATTACTTCTAGTAAATAATATATTTTAAATATATAGTGAAACCAAGAAAGGGAAATATAAAAATGAATAATATAAAACCACTTATTTTGGTAGGAAATGGTGGCTGTATGCGTGAAATTGTATGGCAGATTCAAATGTTAAATCAACAATACCCCATTTGGAAAATTATAGGAATTGTAGATAAAAATCCAAGTGAAGGTTATCTTTCTTATCCATGGCTAGGCAACGATGAGTATTTATTATCTTTAAAAGAAGAAATAAATGTAGCAATTTGTATAGGGAATCCTTCTTTAAGAAAGAAAATCGCAGAAAAACTTTCTCAGAATCCATATTTAAAATTTCCTACTATCATTCTAAATCAATTACAAGGAAATAAAAGTAAAATAGTATTAGAAGAGCAAACAGATTTACCTGAGTTAATAATTAGAAATAGTATAATTGCAAATACCGCATCAATAGGACGGGGTTCTATTATTTGTATGGATTGTATTGTTTCTACAGAAGTGCAAATTGGAGAATTTGTTTTTTTAAATATTGGCTCTATGGTTTGTCATGACGGAAAAATAGACAATTATGTAACTCTTAGTCCAGATGTAAAACTTGCCGGAAATGTGCATATAAAACAAGGAACAGAAATAGGAATTGGTGCAAAAGTAATTCAAGGGATTACTATAGGAGAGAATTCTGTTATAGGAGCGGGAGCAGTAGTGATAAGAGATATTCCGCCAAATTGTACTGCAGTGGGAGTTCCGGCAAATAAAATAATAGAAACAAGATAATAAAGACTAAGAGAGAAGAGAAAGTATGCCGAAAATATAAAATAGGAAATAAAAAGTAAAGAAATAAATATAAAGAATATAAAAGAGGCTGAAAAATGAAGGTTATTATAATAGCAGAAGCAGGTGTTAATCATAACGGAAGTCTGAAACTAGCAAAACAAATGGTAGAGGAAGCTGCAAAAGCAGGTGCAGATTATATAAAATTTCAGACATTTCATGCAGAAAAGTTAGTAACAGAACATGCAGCAAAGGCAGAATATCAAAGAAAAACAACGGGTCAACAAGAGTCACAATTGGAAATGTTAAAAAAATTAGAGTTAAAAGATACAGATTTTATAGAATTAAAATCCTATTGTAATGCAATAGGAATTGGATTTTTATCTACTCCGTTTGATTTAGAAAGTATTGTATTTTTAGAAAAACTAGAGATGGATTTTTGGAAAATTCCATCTGGAGAAATTACAAACTTGCCTTATTTAGAACGAATTGCTCAGACAGGAAGACCAATTGTTATGTCAACAGGAATGTGTGAAGAAAGTGAAATTTCAGATGCAGTTACAATATTAAAAGACAAAAAAAGCGGAGAAATTACATTACTTCATTGTAATACAGAATATCCGACTCCATATAAGGATGTGAATTTAAAAGCAATGCTGACTTTGGAAGAACATTTTAAAGTAAAAGTGGGATATTCGGATCATACAAAAGGAATAGAAATACCAATTGCTGCAGCTGCCTTAGGTGCACAGGTAATAGAAAAACATTTTACATTAAATCGAAATATGGAGGGCCCCGATCATAAAGCAAGTTTAGAACCTATGGAATTAACAGCTATGATAAATGCAATTCGTCATATAGAAGAAGCAATTGGAACCGGAGAAAAATATCCTTCTGTATCCGAAAGAAAGAATAGGACAATAGCAAGAAAAAGTATTGTAGCAAATTGTAAAATAAAAAAGGGCGAAATATTTAATCAGAAGAATTTAACGGTAAAAAGACCAGGAAATGGCATTTCTCCAATGAATTGGTATAAAGTAATTGGAACAAAGGCAATTCGTGATTTTGAAAAAGATGAACAAATTGAAATATAAAAAATAATAGGTATATAAAAATAATAGAACTATTATAAAAATTAACATAGAATAAATATAAAAATAAAGAAATGAATGTAAAAGTTTAGAGGAAAAAATAAAAAGATGAAAAAAACAGAAAATATAAGATCTATTTGTATTGTAACATCTTCCCGAGCAGAATATGGAATTTTAAAACCATTAATACAAAAATTACTATTAGAGCCGCAATTTAACATAAGAATTGCTGTAACTGGAACACATCTATCAGAGCAATTTGGAAATACACTCCAAGAGATTGAAAAAGATAAAATTCCAGTTGATAAAAAGATTCCGATTTTAACGGAAGAAGATTCTTCTATTGGAATTTCTAAAACATTGGCAGCAGCAATAGAAAAATTTGCAGAATATTTTCATAGCACTTCCCCAGATATGCTGATTCTGCTTGGGGATCGTTATGAGATAATGGGAGTTGCCTTAGCAGCAATGAATGAACAGATCCCTATTGCACATTTGCATGGCGGAGAGACAACAGAGGGAGCAATAGATGAAGGAATTCGTCACAGCATTACAAAACTAAGCTATTTGCATTTTACAAGTACAAAAGAGCACAGAAAAAGGGTAATTCAATTAGGAGAATCCCCAGATAGAGTATTCAATGTAGGGGCATTAGGGGTAGAGAATGTATTGCATACAGATCTATACCAATATCAAGAATTAATCGAGGAACTAAAATTAGAAAACCATAAGCCCTATGCATTAGTAACCTATCACCCAGTAACGTTAGAACAACATACTGTATATCAGAATTCTTCTTTAGAGTCCTTAAAACAGCTTTTAGAAGCATTGGAAGAATTCCCAGATATGCAGTATATTATTACAAAAGCAAATGCAGATGCGGGAGGAAAAAAAATAAATGAATATTTAGACCAATATACGAAAGCAAATCAGAATTTCCATTTGTTTTCTTCTTTAGGAATGAAGCGATATTTAAGTGCAGTAAAATACAGTGCCTTTGTGATAGGAAATTCTTCTAGCGGAATAATTGAAGTGCCGTCTTTTCATATACCAACAATTGATATCGGCATACGGCAGAAAGGGCGTATGTGTGCAGCATCTGTTTTGCACTGTGAAGAAACAAAGGAAGAAATTATAGAAGCCATAAAAAAAGCAAGGCAGCCGCAGTTTTTAAATTTCTGTAAACAGATAGAAAATCCATATGGAAAGGGAAATACTTCAGCACAAATTGTAGAAATACTAAAACAAAAATTATTAGAAGAACCCCAAAAATCTTTAGACTTAAAAAAGAAATTTTACGATATTCCATTTTCTTTATAATCAAAACAAGAAAAGAGATAATAATAAAATAATAGATAATATAAGGAATAAGAGAATTATAGAAAATAGAAAAATAGATGAAATCAATTATAATAAAAGTAATATAATAAAAAATTAATTATATAAAAAATAGATAATAGATGATAGAAGGGAGCACACTCGTTTGAAAAATATAGCAATTATCCCAGCCCGCAGCGGTTCTAAGGGACTAAAAGATAAAAATATACGAATATTAAATGGAAAACCGTTGCTTGCTTATACCATAGAAGCTGCCATTCACTCCAAACAATTTTCCTGTATTCATGTGTCGACAGATTCAGAAGAATATGCTAAAATAGCCATTCAATATGGGGCAGAAGTCCCATTTTTAAGGAGTAAAGAGATGGCATCTGATACAGCAAGTTCTTGGGACACAGTAAGAGAAGTATTAAACTGTTACCAGGAATTAGGACAAACATTTGATACCATTGCATTGCTTCAGCCAACCTCTCCATTGAGAACAGAAGAAGATATCAAAAAAGGCTATCAGATTTTAAAAGAAAAAAATGCAGATAGCATAATTAGTGTATGTGAAGCAGAACATTCTCCGCTGTGGTGTAATACTTTACCAGAAGATCAGTCAATGAATGGTTTTTTAAAAAGAAGTGACAATGCCCCACGGCAAAAATTATCCGTGTATTATCGGTTAAATGGAGCACTTTACATCGTAAAAACAAAAATTATATTGGAAAAAAAAGATATCTATCAAAATCGTAGTTATGCCTATCCCATGTCGCAGGAGCGTTCTGTAGATATTGATACAGAATTAGATTTTTGTATTGCAAAAGCAATTATGGATTATTATTCCAAAAGAGAGGAACTGCAATAGAACAATTTGGAATAATATAAAAATAAAATAAGACGATATATAAGCAAAGGCAGATTTGACAAAGACAGTTTATTCTCAAGGAGGAGAAAATCAAGATGAAAAAGGTATTAGTAACAGGAGCAGATGGTTTTATTGGAAGTCATTTAGTAGAAAGTTTATTAGAAAAAGGGTATGAGGTAAAAGCATTTACGTATTATAATTCTTTTAATACATGGGGATGGTTAGACCATTTTCCAAAAGAAAAGTTAAACGAAATCGAAGTATTTTCAGGAGATATTCGAGATCCAAATGGAGTAAGAACTGCTGCAAAAGGAGTGGATGGTATCTTTCACCTGGCTGCATTAATTGCCATTCCATTTAGTTATCATTCACCGGATTCTTATGTAGATACCAATATAAAAGGAACATTAAATGTATTGCAGGCAGCACGTGAACTGGGGACGGAACGGATTATGATTACATCTACTTCCGAAGTATATGGAACCGCACAATATGTACCGATTGATGAAAAACACCCATTTCAAGGGCAGTCGCCTTATTCCGCGACTAAAATAGGTGCTGATCGTTTGGCAGAAAGTTTTTACAGAAGTTTTGATCTTCCGGTTTCGATTGTGCGTCCATTTAATACATATGGACCAAGACAGTCAGCAAGAGCTGTTATTCCTACCATTATTTCTCAGTTGCTGGCAGGAAAACAGGAAATTCGTTTAGGTTCTCTTACTCCGACCAGAGATTTTAATTTTGTAAAAGATACGGCAGCAGGATTTATTGCGATTGCAGAATCAGATAAAACGATTGGACAGGAAATTAATATTGCCACTCAACAGGAAATTTCAATAGGAGATTTGGCAAGAGAGATTATTCGTCAAATCAATCCAACTGCTTCTATTGTCTGCGATGAAGAGCGGCTTCGTCCAGAAAAAAGCGAAGTAAATCGTTTACTTGGTTCCAATGAAAAGATAAAAAAATTAACAAATTGGAAGCCAATGTATACGTTTGAGCAAGGAATTCATGAGACAATAGAGTGGATTCGGAAAAATATGGATGTTTATAAAACAGATATTTATAATGTATAGATAATTTACTCTATTGTTTAGTCAAAGGAAATTCGAAATCTGCTCCGCTGCTTTTAGGCAGCAGGATAGCGGGTAGAAAAAGTATAAATCAAACAGAATTTATTGCAAATATAAAATTTATTGCGGATAAAGAAAAGGTTTATTAAAAAAATTCTTTTTATAATAGGAGAATATATTATGGGAATAACTGCTTGTTAAGAAATTCTTATCTTGTGTCGATACAATTATCAGGATCATTATCATTTTTAATAAATTTTTAATGGATAAAATCAGGATAGTTAGCATTAAAACAATAGCAAATAATTTTATTAAACAACAGATAAAAATATTGGAAAAGAATAAAAAACAGCAACTGATAAAAAGCGGGACTTTATAGAAACCCGATGGAATCAAGGATTCGATTCGACATTTGCAAGGAGGCAAAAATGGGCAGATTTATTCCGTTATCAATACCAAATTTTGAGGGAAATGAAGAAAAATATGTGGGACAGGCAGTAAAAGAAGGTTGGGTGTCTACCGGAGGAGCATTTGTATCCGAACTAGAAGAAAAACTTTCTGAATTTCTGCATGTACCCATGACAGCGGCTTGCCAAAGCGGTACGGCAGCGATTCATCTTGCATTATTAGAATGTGGAGTAGAACCAGGCGATCATGTGATCGTACCAACTCTTACATTTATAGCAGCAGTGAATCCGGTTCGTTATCAATTTGGTGAGCCTATTTTTATGGATTGTGATGACAGTTTATGTATCGATCCCCAAAAACTGGAACAATTTTGTAGAGAAGAATGTCATATGGATGACAATACTTTGATCTGTAATCAGACCGGACATAAGATAAAAGCAGTTATTGTTGTGCATATATTTGGAAATTTAGCAGATATGGAAGCGATTATGGCGACTGCAGAGCGTTATCACTTAACAGTAA
The DNA here is from genome assembly GCA_910585255.1 of uncultured Lachnospiraceae bacterium. GTDB lineage: Bacteria > Bacillota > Clostridia > Lachnospirales > Lachnospiraceae > MGBC114844. The sequence continues at coordinate 2,188 of CAJUEI010000170.1, read as the reverse complement.
TTGAAGATGCAACAGAAGCATTGGGAACAACTGTTACTACAGGAAAATATCAAGGAAAATTTGCAGGTACAATTGGAGATTATGGTGCATTTTCATTTAACGGAAATAAAATTATTACAACCGGCGGAGGCGGTGCAGTAACAGCAAGAGATAAAAAAGCGGTACAGCATATGAAATATCTGTCTACACAGGCAAAAGATGATGAACATTTTTATATCCATCATGAAGTGGGATATAATTACCGCATGACCAATTTGCAGGGAGCCCTTGGGGTGGCACAGATGGAGGAACTGCCGGAATTTATACAGCGGAAACGAAACAACTACCAGCGATATCAAAAAGAATTGGAGGATTTAAAAAAGGCAGAACTGCTTTTATTCCGAGAGGGAACCGATCCGAATTATTGGTTTTATTCCCTCATATTAAATCTAAAGGAGTGCAGAGTTTCCCTTCGGGAAGTAATTGATCTTCTGCAGCAGCAGGGAATACAGACAAGAGCAATATGGGGTTTAATCCACCAGCAAAAGCCATATCAGAATTTTTTAGCATATCGAATTGAAAAAGCAGTTTGGTATGGAGAACGGGTCTTAAATCTGCCGTGTAGTACTAATCTAACAGAGGAAGAAATCCAAATTGTGGCAGAGGCTTTGAAAAAGCTGTTAGGAGGTGCTGCATGAAAGGAGAAGAATTAAAGAAATATACGATTTCGGAGAAAGAAACGGCAGCAGAAGCATTGCAGCAGCTAGATATCAATGCAAAAGGAATCCTATTTTGCGTGGATGAAAAAAATCATTTATTAGGGACCGTAACCGATGGAGATATTCGGCGCTGGCTGATTAAAACCGGAAAATTAGAGGGAAGGTTACAGGAAATTATGAATCAAAATCCAAAAGTAATCTATCGTAAAGAATTGGCTTCTGCACAGGAAGAAATGAGACGATTTTCTATCACTGCACTTCCGGTAGTAGATGCCAGAAATCATATTGTAGATGTGATTTTTCGCACAGGAGAAGAAAAGCAGCAGGAGGACAGTCATACTCGGGGGCTAGAGGAAATCACAGTAGTAATTATGGCAGGGGGGAAAGGGACACGGCTTTATCCTTATACAAAGGTACTTCCCAAACCATTAATTCCAATTGGAGATATTCCGATTATGGAGCGGATTGTAGAGCGGTTTTGTGACTATGGAGTAAAGCAGTTTTATGTTACATTAAATTATCGAAAAAGTATGATTAAATCCTATTTCGCAGAGGTAAGCAGAGGGTATCAGATGAACTATGTAGAGGAAGATAAACCGCTGGGAACCGCCGGGAGTCTGCATCTGATACAGGAGAAATTTGACAAGCCGATTATTGTAACAAATTGTGATATTTTAATTCACGCTGATTACAAAGATATTTATCAATATCACCAGCAGTCAGGAAATGAATTAACGATTGTAACCGCCTTAAAAAATATTGTAGTGCCGTATGGGGTAATTAATTCAAAAGAAAACGGTGTGATTATCTCAATGGATGAGAAACCAAAACTCTCCTATTTTGTAAATACAGGAATGTATGTACTGAATCCTAATTTATTAGATGAGATACCGGCGGACAGTTTCTTTCATATGACAGATTTAGCAAATCAACTTTTAGCACAGGGACGACAGATTGGAATGTATCCGATTAGCGAAGATTCTTTTTTGGATATGGGAGAATTTGAAGAAATGCATCGAATGGAAAAGAAATTAAGTCAAAAGTCAGAGTAAAAAAACTAAGGTTAGAGTAAAGAAGCCTAGCTTAGAATAAAGAAAGAGTGAAAGCCAGAGCAAAGCAAGTCCCCCTATACCGAACATATAAGATACAAAAACCGCATCTTATATGTCGGCAGGAAGCAATTCCTCTGCAGATGATCATTTAACAGCAAACACTCGCTTAACAATAAACACAAAAATAAATCTTGTCTTAAGAGTACAAACAAAAAATATACAATTACTTTTGGATTTATATTTTTGACAGAATCGTCTGCAGGCGGTCAGTTAAGGTATGTTTTTGGGACAGAACTTTAGAATAGCCGTTTTGAGCAATTGCCGCCCGTTCCTCTTCATGGTTTAGATAATATTCTATTTTTTCCAGAAGCTCTTCCTGGCTGGTATAAACTTCTAAATCCTTTCCGATTTCAAAGTATTGAGGAAGCTCTTCCTGAT
>CAJUEI010000169.1 GCA_910585255.1 uncultured Lachnospiraceae bacterium | reverse complement strand
GATAACGCATCAGAAATGACACTATAATTACAATCATCTGGAAGAATCGTAAATAGGATTTCTTCTTTTTCTAGATCATAAATTACTCTCCCTCTTTGATGTTCTCCTAATAATTGATCTTGATTTTCACTAAAGAAAGATGCTAATAATCTTCCGTTACAAATTTCATCTATGGATAAATTATTAAATCCTTCTAAAGAAATTACTTTATATGGTATAACGAAATCTGTTTTCTCTACAGGTGTAACTCCATGTATCAATTCTAAATAAGAATCTTCTGAAAGGGAATCATAATACAATTGGTGTTCCTCTCTATAAGTACTTTGTTCATATAGAAAAAAACTCTTAGAATTTTCTAACTCCTCTTTACTGATGGATGTTTTTTTACTAAGAAAATAACCTTCTTCTTGAATAAGATCCTTATTTTTATCTAAAAGAGTATATTGTAAATAAATAAAAACACATCCTATTATAGCAATAATTGTTATGCCTCCTATCCAAATATGTTTTTTCATTTTTTCCTCCAAAAATAAAAGCAATAAAGTAAAATATTTAGATAAATGAATCGATCAAATTGAATAAATAATTTTATTTCATAATAAAAACAAAAGGGGTTTTTTCTTATTTCTGTTTATCTCATTTCTTCTAGATACAATTTAAGTTTAGCACCTTTTTTTATTTGACCATGACAAAAAGGCTGCTATTTTTTATAAAAACACAACCCTTTTGACATAATTACTTTCCAATAAGTGGTATATAATAGAAAATATTGTCTTGTAAATGTATTTAAATAGAAGTAAAGGGAATCCTGATAACAGCTTCCTATATTCGGATCACCAATATTTTCAAAATCTCCTACCTCACAAATTGTAAAACTATTTCGTGTCTGAAAATTCATTCCTTTTAATGTCCAAGTATCCATCGTAAATAAAATTCAACTATTACCAAATTTTACATATCAGACAGCTTCCATCCTCTTTTAATCCTGCTATACAACCACCATTTACACTTATTTGTACAATATCACTCCAATTACTCAATTCTTTTTTAATTTCTTCTGTTTTAACTAAATCATAATCGGTATAAAGAATTTTTCCTTCCGAAGTAAGACCTATACCGTAATTAAATCCCTGTTCAACTGCAATTACATTTTTCCAGTTTTTCACATCTAATGTTTCCCTATTTTTCTCTTGTCTCCATGATAGTACTGTTCCATTTTTTCTTAATGCTAAACATCTCGTTGAACAACTACTAATCATTACAACATCTTCCTCCCCATAGATACATTCAAAAGTAGGAACTACTTCCCCCCATCTTTTCTTTACTATATCAAACACATAAACATTTCCTTTTTCTGTCAAAATATAGGACTCTGATAACTGTATTGGTTTTTCCTCTAATGAATAACGTTCATATTCATCCCCTAATGTATAAAGAATCTCTCCACTTTGTAATAAAAATAAATTCCCTTCTTCTACCAAATCTAAAGATTTATTCAACCAAGCAAAAGGTTCTTCCTTATTAATTGCTAATACTTTTTGTTTCATATAAATACTATGTCCTGCACTTAAAGGAAAGTTTCTGTTTGAATCTAGATCAATCTCAATCAAACCATCATAATACAAACTGCCATCTCTATTTAAAATGCAAAGATCCTCTCCTGACAAAATTTGTTTGGCATCTGTTGTAACTTCTAAATCTTTCCAAACACCATCCGCTTCATATTGGTAAACCTTACCATTCTGAATTCGAACAGGAGTATATCCCATCAAAGCAAACTGCCCCGGCATATTTATTTGCAAATCCCTGTTTCTATTCACAACAATTTGAACTACAATCAAACATCCAATCAAACAGAAAACAATCCCAAAACGCCAAATAGACAATTTTTTCATAAAATACCTCCTAATTTTAGCAATTATCTATCATAATAAATGTTTTTAGAATAATCTGTTGAATTCAAATTAGTAAAAAGTGCAGGAAACGATGAAACATATCCATACCCTCGAACATATACATTGTAAATAGATTGTCCTTCACACTTAAGAGTATTACTTGTTGTACCAGTAAAAATAGAATTTCCTTTTTTAAAACTATCCAATGCCGCGGTATATGAATAAAAATATAACTGTCCATTTATTGGATTTCCTACAATTGTTCTCCATTCTGTTTCTGAAGTAGTGGTCAAAAGCAGACATGCTAAATAAGTAGATTCTTTCCATCTATCTGACTCTAACTTTGGTATCCTTGCATTTTCGGTTTGTTTTTCTCCACCTGTAAGAGCCTCAAATTGACCTTTTGCCTTTACAATAGCTACTGGTGTACTTTGAAATTTTCTACTATTCAATCGATTTAATATCACCCAAGCAACTGCACGATCTTCAATAGTAGATTTTGTTCCCCCTTCTCCATAAATTGTTCTTGCCAATACTTCAACATTAGAAAGGGAAGAATACCAATCATTTGAATAACTCCTTACAGGTGTACCAAATTTACTATTTTCTAATAATTGATCTGCCCACTGCTGTGCCGCTAAATCACTTTCACCAGAAGAAAATGGTACTTCATCCTCTTCACTTAGGCTATAATAAGGATTCGTTTCAGCATATAATATCGCATCATTTTCTACTCCATCCATCCATTGATCAAGAACAGGATTATAATATCTTTGACTAATATAATAACAATTTGTATTATCATCAAAATACATGCCAGATGATAACATTTTATTTTTGTTACCGATAAAGGTCGGATCATTATTTTCTATCCATTCTTCATTCTCATACGAAAAAACACAAGATAAAATCCCATTTTGATCATATGTATACTTTACTATTTGATTTCCATCTGAATCTTTTATTCCATCAATTATACCATTTTCATTATAAGTATAAGTATAATATTCTCCTTGGTAATAAGCTCCTACCAGCTTTTCATAACCATATATTTGTGTTTCATACTGATAAGACCAATCTAAATCATTATACCCTTCTGGTTCCATATCATAATTCCATGAAAAATTTGCTGTAGAATTTACTTCCTCTGTTGCCTTTACTTTTACTGAACATGCTGGTACTGCCAATAATACTGTTAATAATAATAATTTTTTAATTTTCATTTGTTCTCTCCTTTTTTTACAACTGACTTTTTACCAAATACTATCTTTTATTTTAATTCTATCTAATAAGATATTGTTAAATCTTACCCCCCACCTCCAAACCATAACCATATATAATTAACTAGAAATGACGTTGATAGAACATAATATCCAAATATTACATTAAATAGATAGAATAAATTAAATAATCCAATCTGTTCTATATTTAATGAAAACAATTTATTTTTCTTATTACTTCTATTTACTTCATTTCTTCTAGATACAATTTAATTTTAGCACCTTTTTTATATTTAACCATAACAAAATAGTTGTTATTTTTTATAAAAAAAGCAACTACTTTGTTATGGTCACTTTCCAATAAATGGTATATAATGGAAAATATTACCTTATAAATAAAGATAAAGGAGAATCTAATTATGAAAATGAACAAATCACTTGTAAAAAATTTATTGGTATTATTTTTATGTCTTGGTTTCCTTACACCAATACGAACGAACAGTAAACAACCTACCTCACCGGATCACAATTCCGCTACCACTTACTCTGATATGCCAAACGATCGAGACGAAAAATAGAACAGTCAAATCAGATATTCGCAATCCGCTTCGCTACTTGCTCATAACCTCATAGCTGCTATCGCAGCTTTTCAGTGGGAGTCTGCACTCCCACTGAAACAAGGAAGTCCCAACCCACCGCTTTCGCCTTCACGGCTTAGAAGCGGGGGACTTCCTTGATGAGGTTAAATATCTTCTTTATAAACTTTTTTTATATGAGTTCTTACATGTTCATACTGTCTCTTTTGCCCCAAAAATAAATTTAAAGCATAGGAAGTCTTGATATAAGCAAGGCTTTCTTCTTTTGTATAGAACTGCTCATCCCATAATCTCTCCATATCCCATCCTTTATCATACAAAGCAACGGATAAATTTCCTGCCTTTTGTAAACTTAACGCTAATTGAATACAACTTTCCCCTGCTTCTATTGCCTCTTTTGCCTTTCCTATATTTCCTAATAAATTTCCTATATTCCGCATTGTTAATTCATACCCTGCACGATAATACCTTAACGGAAATGGTTGTCTTTCATAAAACTGCTTTATTACAAATAAAAGTTCTATTAACTCCTCTTCTTTTCCTATTTCTTCGCAAAGATAAGAGATATCATTAATACACATTACCTCTGTTCTTGAAAAATGCCATTGTTTTAATTGTTCCTCTGTCATCTTTTTTGGCATAGTCAAATAAAGTGCCTCCTTATATTGTTTAAGACAAGTTTTTGCATCCATCTTTTTTAACCCACGCTTTATTAAACTTACACTACTTAAAAAATACTGTTCTGCAAATATCGTTCTGTCTTTTACTTTTCTCTCTAATTCTTTTAAAAGTTTTTTTGCTTCTTCAAGTCTTTCTGTATGTGTCAACATACTAATCCTTGATGTAACCGCATGATACTTTGGTTCTCCTACTTGTGCAGTTAAGGTATAATGATTCCCTGACCATTTTAATTTTTGCAACAATGCGATTAATATTTTTTGTTGTGGAAAACTTTCTCCCCTTTCTATTCTTGAAATGGTTACCGGATCACAAATTCCTTCTGCCAATTCTTCTTGTGTCATTCCCATTCCAATCCGTCTGCCTCGAACAATATCTTGACATAAATACATTTCACTTAATCCAAAAGAAATATACCAGATCCATTCTGTTGATTTCACTTTATACTTTTGATAGAGCCAACGCAGACTTTCACAAATCAAATCGATATCTGCCAGTCGTCTTTCTATTTCTTTTGATATCCTTTCTTCTTTCAATAAAAAACGAATTTTTAATAACTTTGTATACTCCTCTAATAATTCAAGCAGATAATTCAAAGATGCCTGATCTTTTAGCAAACCTAAACTTTTTTCTGCAATCTCTATTGCCTGTTCTAACTTTCCCTTTTTTCTTAATAATTTAATTTGCCGATATGCTACCTGTGGATACCACTTTACCCGATCCTGTTCAGAAACTCGATTTTCTAAATAAATCAATAAATCTTGATACTGTTCTATTTCATATTCCACTTCATCTTCCCTTATTCCTCTTTCCTCTAAAAGACGGATCTTTAACATAATCAAAGACAATTCAAAAAAACTATAACATTCTCCTTGTTCTATTTGAAAGGCTTTCCCTTTTTTTGTAAAATTCCATGCCTTTTGTAACCTTTGCTGTATTTTTTCTATTCTCTCACTGCTTTTCCACTCCAGCACCGCACTTGCCAGTTCATAAAACTGCATAAAAAGAATATGTTTTCCTTTTAATTGCGTTTTATATCTTTTTAAGACTTGTCTAGCTTTTTCCTTTTGATTCCTATCCACTAAAAACACAATTTTTTCTCTTATTTGAATCTCCTCCCATTCCTCCATTTGTGTCAAATAAGAAAATTTATCCATAGACACTCCCAATCTCTGAAGTAATGCATCCGCCAATATTTTATCACAAACCCGGCTTCCTTCTTTTATCTTCCGCAGATTTTCTTTGGAACACAATCCCTCACATAATTGACTGGCTGTTATAGAAGACAGTTTATGTTCATAAGCAATCATTTTTCCATATTCGTTTTCCCACTTCATCGTAATCCCCTTTTTGCTTTCTATTTTTCTACAAAATCGAACAATACCATTATATACGAAATCAACTATCTATTTCAAATGGAAAATCACTGGCAGCATATCTTTTAGAATAGGAGAATGGAGGAAGGACGCCAAAGAAGACCAGAACAAAAAAAGAAGCGTATCCAAACGTTACGAAAGACTGGTTCTGTAAGAAACCATCGTTTCTTCCGTACTCCAATCAACAGCGAGAGGCGGTTTGCCCCTGTCCTTTGCCTGCGACTTCGGAAAACGGTTAGAAAGTCTTGGCTTCTGTGGAACTGCCTAGAATTTTTTGCATATCCTGCTTCCATGCAGGGTATGCAAAAAAAGGGGCGTGTTTAGCCCGAATGATAGGCAAGAGGATGATTTTGGGCTGGAAAAATCCTTCCTTACACCAGCTCCGTTTTGGTTGTGATGAGGGCGAATTGCGTCCCGGTTCGTCCGGTGGAATCTACGTCAATACAGAAGCCATAGACTTTCTTTCCGTTTGGAGTGGAGCAGGCAAAGGACAGGTGCAAACCGCCTCTGGCGTCCGGTAAAAGCAAACCCTTTCCGGCAGCACTCTATCTTCAAAAGCCGAATAAAAGATAGAAAATTGATAAGATTCTCCATTTCCTTCCCTCCGCTTCCTGTTATAATAAAATCAATAAAAACAAAACTATTTTTAATAAAGGATGAACGATTATGATAAAAACAAAAAAAGAATTTCAGACACTCCCAAAAGAATTTTTTACCTATCTTACCTATCCAAAGAAAGCCCCAGGCTGGATAGACGGCGTATATTTTCCAAGAACACCTTCCTATCAAAATGATGCTGTTCCGATTTCCTATCAAAATGATCCCCATTCTCCCAACCCTGCTTCCTCCCTTACGCTTCTCTTTAGCCAATCTTGGAGAGAAATCGAAAGCAGCGGCTATGGGGTCTATACCTATGAAAATACCCCTGTCTTTTCCCCAACGATAGAAAACGGAAATTACCAGATCACCGTTCTGTTTGAAAACCCAACCCCTGCCCCTTATTCCTGTTATATCCGAGCAAACCATATTGTAAAAGTAGATTCTGTTACCGTCTTACCAGGCAAAAAACAGAGTATTTCCTTTTATGTTCCAGTCTATCAAAATCAGCTAGAACTTGCCTTCCCGTTTGGCAGCTACTCTGCTCTAGATACAACACCAACCGAAGGCACGGTCTATCTCTCTTCTCTTACCATCGAAAAAATGGAGCCAAAACCCATTCCCGATCAACCAACGATCTTTTTGGCTTCTGACTCTACTGTACAAACCTATGAATCTATCTACTACCCACAAACCGGATGGGGACAGGTGCTTTGTCAATTTTTTACTAAAAAAAATCAAATCCTAGAATCCTCTTGCACCAACTGCTCCTATCCACAGGCAAAAATCTACCAAACCGAATCGGTTACTATTGAAAACCGCTCTATCGGAGGCAGAAGTTCCCGCTCCTTTATAGAAGAAGGCAAGTTTGATTCTCTCCTCCAATCCATGCACCCCGGCGATTTTCTCTTTGTCCAATGGGGACATAACGATGCTACTGCAATACGTCCTAACCGCTATGTGAGTGTCTCTGATTTTCCAGCCTGCCTGCTGCCATACTACCAAGCATGTCAAATGATTGGTGCACAACTGGTTCTAATCACCCCTGTAGCAAGAAGAAACTGTGATGAGCAAGGTTCTTTCCAGATCAGTTTTCCCGCCTATCGAGAACAAATGATAACCTTTGCCCATACTCATCATATCCCTTTACTGGACTTAGGCAAATCCAGCACCGAATTTTTAACCCATCTCACCCCGGAAGAGAGCAAATCCCTCTACCTCTGGCTTGCTCCGGGACAATATCCCGATGGTGCCTACCCAGACGGACTTTCCGACAATACGCATTTACAACGCTATGGAGCAACGATATTTGCCAATCTGCTTGCCTGTTTAATCCGAGACTATACAGAAGATTCCAAATTAGACCGCCTAAAATCCATTGTCCATCCGGTCGATCCTTCCTCCATTCCAAAACCAATCCGCTTTCAGGGAACCCCTGCTCCCTGTGATCCTACTATGGTAACAGGATTCGCTGTACAAGAAATCACTAAAGACGGAATAACCGGCAGCTTCTTACTAAGCTTTCACAATGTAAAAGATGCCGTATCCTATTATATCTATCAAAAAGAAAAAAATGATCTCACCTACCATAGAATAAAAACCATCTCTCAGGAAGAAAAAAATAACTCCGTTACCCTTCCATTTTCTGCAAAATGCGGCTTTCTCTATCAATACTATGTAACAGCCGTATTTTCTAACGGATCAGAGGGACGTTCCAGCCGAATAATAGAAGTAAATCTGCTCTAATTCTTTTATGCCCGGCTGACAATCGATCAGCCGGGCATAAAAAACTCAAACGATATTATCTTCTTTTGCTTTTTTATTTATTCCAATAAAAAATCTGCTAAAATCACATTGCTGACATCGATTCCTCCTCGTGTCAGCCAAACTCTATCTTCTCCTTCTTCTAAAAGCCCTTTCTTCTTCCACTTCCTAATCACTTCTCCATAGATCGAATCCATCGAATATCCAAACCTTTTCTGAAACTCTGTCTTAGAAACTCCCGCCATTTTCCGAAGCCCTAAAAATAAAAATTCTTCCATCTGGTTTGTTATTGTCAGCCGCTCGGCTCCCCGTTCCCGCTCTTCTAACCGCTTTTCTTTTTTTTGATAACTCTTAAAATCGGTTGTATTTTGAAACCGTACCCCATT
>CAJUEI010000168.1 GCA_910585255.1 uncultured Lachnospiraceae bacterium | reverse complement strand
GCAGAACATCCGGCAAATGCCGCATAATACTCCCACCCATAATCTTCCACTAAATAACGAAACGGAAATCGATCCGCAAATAAAAGTACTCTTCGTCCTGCTGTATCAGACAACTCCTGATATTTTTGATCTAACTGCTGTAATTGTTTTTGATAAGCAGCAGCATTTTTTTGATAAAATTCTCGATTCTCTAAATCCAATTCTCCCAATACATCAGAAATTTCCTGGCAAATCCGTTCCGCATTTTTCAAAGACAGCCAAACATGCTCATCATATTCAACCACATCCTCTTCTTTCTTTTCACCCTCTCCACTCTCTTTCTGCATCCCGTCTATCCATTCCTCTTCCCAAACTCGATCACCTAAGACTTCCATCATAAAAATTACTTTTTGTTCCTGATTCCTCCTGCCTTCCAAAGCCTTTTCTAGCCACTGTTCCGACTCCCCTCCTACGCCAATCAATAAATCACAGTCTAAAACAGCAATCATATCTTCTGCAGAAGGCTGATAACTATGAATATCCACACCACTTTTTAATAAATAAGTCACTTCTGCCTTTTCCCAATTCTCCCCCAAAATCTGCTGCACCCAATTATATTGCGGATAAGTTGTACATACAATAGAAAGCCCTGACTCCCTTTCACCAGAATCCGCCTGTACCCCTATCTTATGAAATGGCATTTCACTCTGCCCAGAATTAGAACACCCTGTCAATACCCCCATCATCAACCCAAGTCCCAATAAAAAAGACCAAGCTCTATTAAAAAAAATCTCTCTCATTTCAATTCCTTTCTATATCTATCTTTCTATTTTTACTCAATCTAACTTAAATCCAACATAAATCCAATATAAATTCAACTTAAATCCAACGCAAATTCAACTTAACATCCATCTGTCTTATTATTCCCCTTACACTCCTGACAAATTCCATACAAAATAGAATGATCACATTGAATCATAAACCCATGATGGTTTTCAATATGCCTCTGAATCTCTTCCATAAAACAACAGTTTAAATGAATAATTTTCCCACATTTTATACACTGCAGATGCAGATGACCATGACAATTATGCTCTGGTTCAATATATTGAAAACCCGCTTTTTCCCCCTCTTTCGAAATATATTTCATTACACTGCCCTCTTCCACCAATTTATCCATATAGCGATAAATAGTAGATACATTCACCTCACATCCGGTCTTTTTCATATTTTCCTTAATCTCCGATACAGAAATACTGCGATCCTTCTGCATTTTTAAAAATTCCAAGATCTGCTGCCGATTCTTTGTCTTATACCCGTCCTTTCTGGTCATTAAAATAAATCCACCTTCCCTAAATAAAAATGCAATTCATTTGCAAATTAGTTTTAACACGTTTTCTTCTATCTGTCAATAGCTATATTACCAAAAAACAAAAAACCCCAAAGAGGACGCCAGAGTGCATGAGGAACAGGCTATTCCGCTCTCCGAAAAGCAGAACCTCTAAGACTTCTGCATCTATGTGCACCCAGTCGGACGGAACGGGGTGCAATTCGCCCGTACAGCGGGCTAAACACACCCCTTTTTTTGCCATTTGAGAATGGCAAAAAATCCTAGTGGATCGACAGAAGTCTAAGAGTTTCTAGCTTTTCTCCGAAGTCACAGCCTGCTCCTCATGCACTCTGGCTGTATTGTTCCAAAATTTACATTTCTTTTCGTCTCCTTCACTTTATTTCTTTTCTATATATGCTTCTTCCACTCTATTTCTTTTCTACATAGGTTTTCTCTACTTTATTTCTTTCCTATATACGTTTTCTTCACTTTATTTCTTTCCTACATACGTTTTCTTCACTTTATTTCTTTCCTGCATACATTTTCTTCACTTTATTTCTTTCCTACATACGTTTTCTTCACTTTATTTCTTTCCTGCATACATTTTCTTCACTTTATTTCTTTCCTACATACATTTTCTTCACTTTATTTCTTTTTACATATACATTCTTCACTTTATTTCTTTTTGTATAGGCTATTCTCCACAGATATTTCCTCTAAGGATGAATGAATCAAATTACAATATATCGGCAGGAAAAGACAGCGGGAGCGGGGAACCCATTCCTTTCCGATGTGACTTCGGAGGAAAGTTAGAAAGTCTTATGCTTCTGCCGATCCCTAGAATTTTTGCCATCTTCTGATGGCAAAAAAGGGGTGTGTTTAGCCCGCTGTACGGGCGAATTGCACCCCGGTTCGTCCGGTTGGATGCACCTATCCCCAGAAGCATTAGACTTTCTTACTTTTCGAAGAGCGGAACAACGGAAAGGAATGGGTTCCCCGCTCCCGCGTCCCCCTCCCCAAGCAAATTTTTCCCCACTTTTCTCAAAATCATGTTATAATCACCTTGCAAAACCCAAACACCCAAACTACAAAAAGGAGGATTTCCCATGATTTCATTTGAAAACGATTACACCAAAGGAGCACATCCTAAAATTCTGCAGCGGCTAATCGAAACCAATTTCGAATCCCTGTCCGGCTATGGAACCGATCCCTATTGTGAAAGTGCAAAAAACAAAATAAAATCTGCCTGCCATGCCCCAGAAGCAGACATCTATTTTCTAATAGGAGGCACACAGACCAATCAAATTGTTATCTCCTCTCTATTAGAAGACTACGAAGGAGTTATCACCCCGGAAACCGGACATCCCTATATCCATGAAGCCGGTGCTATTGAAAGCACAGGACATAAAGTACTTGCCCTGCCAGAGCAAAACGGAAAACTTATACCAGAAAAATTACAGCAATACCTCTATGAATTTTATCAGGACAGCAACCACGAACATATGGTATTTCCCGGCATGGTTTCTATCTCTTATCCAACAGAATACGGAACCCTATATACCAAAAAAGAACTGGAACAACTGTCTCAAATCTGCGGAACCTACCACATTCCTCTCTACTTAGACGGAGCACGTTTAGGCTATGGTCTAATGAGCCAAGAATCCGATCTTACCCTTCCCGATATTGCCCAAATCTGCGATGTCTTCTATATCGGCGGAACAAAAGTAGGAGCACTGTGCGGAGAAGCCGTAGTATTTCCAAAAAACAATGCTCCCAAACAATTCTTAACTAGAATCAAAAGACAAGGAGCACTATTAGCAAAAGGACGCCTGCTTGGTCTGCAGTTTGACACTCTGTTTACGGATCATTTATATGAACAAATCAGCAAACATGCTATTGATATGGCGGAAGAACTAAAAAATTGCTTAAAAGAAAATCACTATTCCTTTTACTTAGAGTCTCCTACCAATCAGCAATTTGTTATTCTAGAAAATCAACAATTAAAAGAACTCAAAAAACAAATTGCTTTTAGTTTTTGGAAAATATTAGACGATACACATACTGTTGTTCGCTTTGCCACAAGCTGGGCAACTACAAAAGAAGAACTCGAACAATTAAAAACGATTCTTTCCATTAAACAAAAAGGAGTTTTTTTATGAATATTACTCTTTTATTTTTATCTTTATATTTATTTTGTATCAACTTATACGCATTTTTTCTAATGAGAGTAGACAAACAGCGAGCCATTCACCATCAATGGAGAATTCCAGAAAAAAATCTCTTTTTATCTGCTCTATTAGGCGGCAGTCTTGGTTCCCTTTTCGGAATGTACCACTTCCACCATAAAACCAAACACTGGTACTTTAAAATCGGAATCCCTGCCATTCTTATTTTTCAGCTCTTTCTTACCTTATATTTATTAAAACTTATAAAAACTAAAAATTAAAATCTAAATGTATTAGGAGTAAACTTTATGTTGCAAATATTTGAACCAATCAATCAAGAAATAACGGAATGTGCAAAACTCTATCTATCTGCCTACCATGCGAAACCATGGAATGAAACATTTCAAGAATCACAGATAGAAACCTATATAAAAAATTTCTGTGCCTCTGATACCAAAAAATGCTTTGCTGCAGCCGAAAACCATACCATTATTGGAATTGCTCTCTCTCTTCTAGTTCCAAGTATTCATACACCCTATCTAAGAATTGAAGATTTCTGCATAAAGCCAGAAAGTCAAAGACAAGGAAAAGGCTCACAATTTATAAATGAAATCTGTAAAGAAGCAAAAAAAATAGGATGTGATTCTATCCTTTTAAATACACAGCCTAATTTTCCCTCTCATAACTTTTACTTAAAAAACAATTTTTCTGAAATAAATTCTGTTTTATTATACCGTAAAATCTAATCAAACAGCAAAGCAAACAACAGAATTAACACCAAATATAACCAAACGAATCAGCAAAAAACAGCTAGAGCAGGGAAATCATTCCCCACTCTAGCATCTTCTATTTATTTTTTCCTATTCTTTCACTGAAATTCCCAATTCGGTAAGCTGCTTCTCTTCTACAACATCTGGTGCTCCGCTCATCAAGCAAGAGGCATCTTTTACCTTTGGAAAAGCAATAACATCTCGAATATTCTCTTCCTGTGCCATCAGCATAACCAACCGATCCAGTCCATAAGCAAGTCCTGCATGAGGCGGCACTCCATACTGAAATGCCTGCAGCAAAAATCCAAACCGCTCATAAGCCGATTCCTTTGTAAATCCAAGTACTTCAAACATCTTCTCCTGTACATCACTCTGATAAATTCGAACACTTCCTCCGCCGATTTCTACTCCATTTAACGTGATATCATAAGCCTTCGCCCGCACCTTTCCAGGATCGGTATCTAAAAGCGGCAAATCCTCCTCTACAGGCATAGTAAACGGATGGTGCATTGCCACATATCGATTTTCTTCCTCAGAAAACTCCAAAAGAGGAAAATCTGTAATCCATAAAAACTTATATTCGTCTTTTTTCAAAAGCCCCATCTGTTTTGCCATCTCCAGCCGAAGTGCTCCCAATACCGTATAGACCAGGCTATTCTTATCAGCGGCAAAAAGCAGTAAATCTCCCGGTTTTCCCTCTAATCTCTCCACAATTTTCGTCAATTCTTCTTCCGTTAAAAATTTTGTTAGTGAAGATTTATAATTTCCCTCTAAATCAATTGACAAATAAGCCAACCCTTTTGCCCCTATTCCTTTTGCAAAATCAATCAAAGCATCGATCTTCTTCCGAGGCATTGCCCCCTGTCCGTTTACGTTAATTCCACGCACCGATCCGCCCTGCTCTAAAGCACTTGTAAATACACCAAATCCACAGCCTGCAACCAAATCAGAAATATCCTTTAATTCCATTCCAAACCGAATATCCGGTTTATCCGATCCAAACCGATCCATTGCCTCCTGCCAACTCATCCTCTGAATCGGCAGCGGCACTTCTACCTGCAGTACCTCCCGGAACAAAAACGCCAATAACCGTTCATTTACATCAATTACATCATCAATATCCACAAATGACAGCTCCATATCAATCTGTGTAAATTCTGGCTGCCTATCTGCCCGTAAATCTTCATCCCGATAACACCTAGCCAACTGAAAATACCGATCATAACCAGAACACATCAATAACTGCTTAAATATCTGAGGGGATTGAGGCAATGCATAAAAATTCCCGGGATGAATTCGACTAGGCACCAGATAATCCCGTGCTCCCTCCGGCGTACTTTTGCAAAGAGTCGGTGTCTCTATCTCCAAAAATCCCTCTGCTGCCAAAAAAGTCCGCGTTAAAACAGCAACCTGACTTCTTAATATTAGGTTTCGCTGCAAATCTGGTCTTCTTAAATCCAAATATCGATACTTTAACCGCACTTCCTCTTTTGTCTGAGAATGTTCTTCAATTGGAAAAGGAGGCGTCAGTGCTTCTGATAAAATCCTTATCTCCAATGCACGAATCTCAATCTCTCCTGTCAGCATAGTCTGATTTACTGCACCGGAACGTGCCTCCACTCTTCCTACTACGGCAATAACAAATTCACTGCGAAGTGTTCCGGCTTTTTGAAATCCTTCCTCCCCTACAGAATCCGTATCAAACACAATCTGCAGCAGCCCGGAACGATCCCTTAAATCTACAAAAATCAAACTTCCCAAATTTCTTCTTTTCTGTACCCATCCCATCACCGTAACTGTTTCCCCAATCGTTTGCTTTGATACCTCTGTACAGCGATGTGTTCTCTTTAAACCTTTCATTGATTCTGGCATATCTCTTCCTCACTTCTTTCTAATTTTTTCATAATCCTGCTTTTTTATCATAAATCCCAAAATCCGATTACTTTAATGCCTCTTTAAAAAACTTTTTAAACTCAGAATATCCTTCCTTCTCTAACTGCTCTATCTGGAATTTTTTATTTTTATTCATCCGCATCAAACTTACCTGTGTCCCGTTCTCTCTCTCCTGCTGTGCCTCTTCAATAATCTTGCAAAGCTCCTCTCCGGCAATTCCCTTTTCCACTAAAAACGCTATTTTTTTCTTTTTTCCTGGAATCTGAAACCCTTGTTCCATCAATAACAAAATAATCCGTTCAAACCCAATGGAAAATCCACATGCCGGAAGATCCGTTCCTGTAAACTGTCCCACCATCTTATCATAACGTCCCCCACCGCCGCAGCTTGCTTGAAACTCTGGAATTGCAATCTCAAAAATAGTTCCGGTATAATAAGACATCCCACGAACTAAAGTAGGATCAAATACTATCTGAAAATCAGCCGCTTTTGTCTGACTGACACTATCCATAATTTCCTTTAACTGCTCTGCTACCGAATCCTCCAGATAACTTCCCAATGTTTCCACCAAAAATGCCATTTCGTTCTCAGCATCCGAAATCCCCCGAAAAAGACCCAGATACTTTTCGACCATCTCTTTTGAAAAACCACTCTCTAAAAGCTCTGCCTCCACTCCTTCTGTCTTAATCTTATCCATCTTGTCCAATATAATAAACACTCGGTCATAGCTCTCTTCTTCAAATCCACTATAAGCAGCCATCGCCTTTAAAATTCTTCTATCATTAATACGAATTTCAAATCCCGAAAATCCCAGTTTTCCCAATGTTGTCGTAGTAGCCAAAATCAATTCTATCTCTGCTAAATCAGAAGACTCCCCTAAAATATCAATATCACACTGATAAAACTGCCTATAACGCCCTTTCTGCGGATTATCTGCTCTCCATACGCTTCCAATCTGTAATGCCTTAAAAGGAGCAGAAAGTTTACTGCTGTTATTAGAATAATACCGAACTAAAGGAACTGTCAAATCATAACGGAGACCACAATCCACTAAATCCGCTTCCTTTTCAGCCTGATCCAAATTAAGTTTTTCTCCTCGCTTTAAAATTTTAAAAATCAATTTTTCATTTTCTCCGCCTTGTTTGCTGCTTAAATTTTCAATATGCTCTACACTTGGTGTCTCTATTGTATGAAACCCAAATGATCCATAGGTTTCCTTTATTACACTAATCACATATTCACGAATTTCCATTTCTAAAGGTAAAACATCCTTCATACCAGTAACAGGCTTTTTTATTAATCCCATACTCTCACTCCTACTCTTTTTTCTATTTTTATATCTTTTATGTTTACAGAACATTATACTTTTTGTCCTATCTGCTGTCAATCACTTTTGCAGAGAAGACGCCAGAGTGCGGGATGGATACCTGGAACAAGATTGAGAACTGGCATGTCCCAAAAAAGGACTGGAACCATTCTTGAAGCTTCCCAATAGAAGCCCTTCCCATGATACACTGAGTGTTCCAGATAATCGACCCAGACAAGTTTCATAATGCTTTTTTTCAGTGGATTAATACCGTTTCGAAAGAAATCAAAGAGATTGCAGCCATTGATGCCATAGGAACCTAGAAGGAGATTACCGAAAAAATCATAGACAATATACCATATATAAAACACAAAGTCATTATTTATTTTTCCAAAAATAATACTTCTAAAAATAAAAAGTATAAAATCCTTAATAATCCAATAAGACTTTACACTTTGTTTATTTTCTATTATGCCATTTCGCTATTAATTTCTGGAAGTTCATATAAAACAAAAGGATCAATATCTATACATTTTGAAGCATCACGATTACCGATCAAATCCCATGCTAAAGTATCATTTAATACAGTACACGTATTTTTAAATATATTTATATCCTGCAAAGGCTGAAATACCGTCCCTTGCAATTCATCTGAAAAATCATATTCAACTATTTTCCCATCATCAAAAAATACTTGAATATGATAATTATTCAGCGGAATTACTTGTACAACTTTCGGAAAATATTCCTGCATAATCATTCCCCCTTTTTATACTAATAGATTAATTCGATTTAAAAATTTCTTTTATTCGATTTAAAAATTTCTTTTCCTTTGCTAATTCCCAATTTTGCATTAATTCATTCTGATGGATTATACACCAAGCAAGCATTTTGGAATAGGATTTTTCTTTGGTCACTTTATAACCATTTCTGCCTCTTATTTCTTTTAAAAATTCCTTTTCCTTAAAATATTCACGGATTTCCCTGTACAGTTTTTTTTGGTTTTCTGGTTTTCCTTTACCGCCAGCGTATCATCTGCACGCTTCCTTACAAATAAAAAATCCACCTTATTAATCAATCCTAATCTATTTTTATAAAAAAGAATTCTCCTCCTCTATGGATAAATGAGTCAACCATTTCCCTACCGGCAGGAAAAGACAGCCAGAGAGGGGAAGCGATTTCTTCCCGCTGTGACTTCGGAGGAAAGTTAGAATGTCTTATGCTTCTGTCGA
>CAJUEI010000167.1 GCA_910585255.1 uncultured Lachnospiraceae bacterium | reverse complement strand
CCTTATGTGTCCGCTGCGAGGAAGCCTTAGTGCAAACGGCCCCAGCAAAGAATCTTCCTTTGTTCCCGGCGTCCGGTTCAGCCATTCTTGATCCCTAATGCAGATTCCGTTCCGGTTCAGCCATTCTTGATCCCTAATGCAGATTCCGTTCCGGTTCAGCCATTCTTGATCCCTAATGCAGATTTCGTTCCGGTTCAGCCATTCTTAGTCCCTAATGCGGATTCCTTTCCAATTCAGCCATTCTTGGTCCCTAATGCAGATTCCGTTCCAGTTCAGCCATTCCCCGTGCCTAGTTTACTCTCTATTACTTCTTCTGCCCATATTTCAGAAGGATCCGATTAATCCGTTCAATAGGATCAAGCAACTCACTAATAGAAGTATCATGATTTAAAGTATCAATAATAAGGGCAATATACTTACTCATATCCACATCAATATAATAAGGCTTTTCCAATAACTCAGGAGTTTGATAAATTAAATTTGTTGTTAAAATCCGATCAATCAATCCGTCCTGATAATACTGATCAAACTTATCCAACCCATTTGTAAATAGTCCAAAGGAAGAAGCAAGGAAAACTCTTCGAGCCTTTCTTTTCTTTAATTCAGCCGCTACATCCAACATACTTTCCCCGGAAGAGATCATATCATCAATAACCAAACAATCCTTTCCTTCTACAGAAGACCCTAAAAACTCATGTGCAACAATAGGATTTCTTCCATTTACAATTCGGGAATAGTCTCGTCTTTTATAAAACATTCCTAAATCTAGTCCAAGTACATTAGAATAATAAACTGCTCGGGAAGTCCCGCCTTCATCCGGGCTGATAATCATCATATGATCGGCATCTATCGTAAGCTCTTCTTTTTGAAGCAGCGATTTAATAAATTGATAAGCAGGTGTAACCGTTTCAAATCCCTTTAGAGGAATTGCATTTTGAACACGAGGATCGTGGGCATCAAAGGTAATAATATTTTCCACACCCATATTAGTAAGCTCCTGCAGTGCCAATGCACAGTCTAAGGACTCTCTGCCGGTACGTTTATGCTGTCGGCTTTCATATAAAAACGGCATAATAACGGTAATTCGTCTTGCCTTTCCTCCCACTGCAGCGATTACACGCTTTAAGTCTTGGAAGTGATCGTCTGGTGACATATGGTTTGTAATTCCGCAGAGGGAATAAGTTAAACTGTAATTTGTAACATCGGTTAAAATATAGAGATCATCTCCCCGTACAGATTGATTGATAATTCCTTTTCCTTCTCCAGAACCGAATCGAGGTACTTTGGCGTCCACCAGATAGGAGTCTTTTAGATATCCGTTAAAGGGGAGAGTAGCGGTATGTTCGTTCTCTCTTTTCAACCTCCAGTCAACGATATAAGAATTAATTTTGTCGCCAAGTACCTTACAGCTTGGCAGACAGATAATACCAAGAGGTCCTACAGGAATTGTTTCAAAGTTTTTTTCTTCACGAGTCATGCTATGTTCCTCCCTAATTGTGTAATAACTGGTGTTTTCTTACTATTAAGTATAATTTTTTATATCATTGAAACAGCGATTAGTCAAGATCGTTTTGTAAGCAATTTCTTTTTAATTCGAATATCTTCACCAAAAAATTTTAGTAGTGTATAGTTGCTGGAGATACGGGAGAAGATTCGCTCAGAATAAGTATCATTGATGCGATCTAATGTTAAGTTTGTTGAAATAATCGTACTTTTTTTGTGCAGATAACGGGTATTTAAACAATAAAATAATTTAGAATTGGTAAAGGTATTGGTTAATTCCGTTCCTAAATCATCTATAATTAACAGATCACATTCAATAATAAACTGCAACAGATTATTGGATTGTTCTGGAATATCTTCCGAAAAAGTTATACGGGAAAATAAATCAAATAATTCAATAGCTGAGAGGTAAATCACAGAGAAAGAGCGATCCAATAATTCTTTTGCAATACAGTTCGATAAAAAAGTTTTTCCAACTCCGGTATCCCCATAAAAGAATAAATTCTCAAATTCTGTTCCAAAGTGCAGTACAAAGGTACGGCAGATATCGTGGATTTCTGTCATATTAATCATCTGTGTTTTTCCGGTAAGCGGATTGATTACTTCATTGTCGTAATAAGATAATGTAAAGTTTTGAAAGTTTTCAATTTTTAATATTTCCCGTAGATTTGATTGTGTATAGAGCATATCAATGGCTGCCTGTTTAAAACAGTGACATTTGACTCCATTGCAGTAGCCGGTGTCTTGGCAGTCAGGACAGTCATACTGCATTTCGAGATAGTCTTCGGGATAATTGCCGCGGAGCAGAAGAAGGCGTTTTTCTTCTGCTAAGTCTATTAATTCCTGCCGCAGGCGGGAAAGAGCAGTTTCATTGCCGTTTAGTAATTCTTTTGCCCGCTTCACGGAAATAGTAGCAATGCTGTAATCAATTTCATGGATGCGGGGAATTTTTTTATAAATTTCTTCCTGCCGTTTGGTCTGGTTCCGGCGGTTGCGAAGCTGTTTTTCATTATAGATTCTTGTAATAATTTCATATTGTGAATTTTTTAATGCCAATGTATCTAATTCCTTTCTATTTCTATTGTTTCTAGCAGATTAAAAAATAAAAAATAAATAAGAATTCTTATATTTTTGTTGAAAAGTGAAAAGTTCTATATTATAATACTATATATTGTATAAGAAAAAGTTGCGGATACTATATCATGCTAATGGAACTAAGATTGCAAAATATCTTTCTCAATCAGGGAAAATTAGTTTTTCCCTAGTCGAGAGAGTATATTTTCTATATTTATTTTTATAGTTGGCAGTTTAATGATTGAGCAGCTGCTTTTCTAAATCTTCGTAGGCGTAGCTGCGGGGTGTAAGATTGTTAAAGCGGTTATGGGAAGGCTTGCTGTCTGGTTTGGAGGCTTTGGCTGTGTCCTTTTCTGGATTGGTATTTTTGGCAAATTGTTTATCCTGTTCTAGAATATCGGACATATATTTTACGCCTTGATTTTTCCATTTTGTTAAGATCCGGTCGGCATATTCAAAACTGGGCTGGTGGATAGAACGAATGGTGCGGTTGCAGGCCTCTGTAATAATATCAATAGAAAAGCCGTATTCATTGGTCCATTTTTCGATCATATGAATCTCGCTGTTTCCCGGACGGCGAGTATTGATTCCAAATGATTTCATAACAGCAAAACAGTTTTTGGAATAGGTAGTTGTATGGTTTTTGGCTTCTGCAACGGTGTGGTATCCTTTTTCTGCCCAAGAGAGAGCAACTTTTTCGATATACCGCATACTGCGCTGTCCGATGCTGACGCAGTATTCAATTAAATATTCAATGAGATCTGCAGAAAAGTGCAGTCCGTCATAGAAATAAAGGATAGTGTTGGTATCCATATCGGAGAGAGTTATACCTAAATATTTTTGTGCAACATATAAGATTTGTTCAATATCTTCTGAATTCAAGAATTCTTCCAGTTGAGTATTGGTATAATTTTGTTTTGGCGGAAAAGGGGAAGCAAGTGCTTCCTTATTATAAGGCTCTGCCTCTGTGCGGGCAGGTTTTTTAGAAGGAGGAGCTGTCTTTGGAACAGTCTCACTGCATAGGGTAATTCCGCTTAAAGAGGCATCGGTGTCAAAAGTCAGTTTTAATAAGCCTTCCTGCTCCCAATAGCGAAGGGCACGAAGGACATCATTTTCGGTATGGTTCATCTGATCAGCGATACCGGATATACTGATTTGAGAGTCGGTATTGCTGTTTCGTAAAAGATAGAGATAGACTTTTACAAATTCACCGTTTGCTTTAGGCATATAGTCGTCTAGAAAACGATTTGGAATTACCGTATAAGTTGTTTGGTTGTTTTGTAATGTAATGTAATTCATAGTTATCGCCTGCCTGTATAAGTTTGTAGTTTGCTGAAGGGTTGCTGTGGAATTTATTATAACACAGAGAGAAGAAAAAGAAAATCATGATTTTTGATCCAGATAAAAATCCACACATTTGGTCAAAAGCAGATGTTGATAAATGTGTGGATATGTTGATAACTATTTTTTTAACATAGATTCTCCAACTTTTACAATGTCTCCGGCACCCATGGTAATTAGGAGATCGCCGTTTTCGCAGTGGGTAAATAGAAAGTCCTCGATTTTTTCAAAAGAATTAAAATAATAACAGGAAGTTCCCAATTTTTTTAATTCATTCAGCAGTGTTTCAGAGCTGATTCCTAAGGTATCGGTTTCTCTGGCGGAATAGATATCGGCGAGTACTACATGGTCAGCAAGCGAAAGGGTTTGGGCAAATTCTTTTAACAGGGCTTTGGTTCTAGTGTAGGTGTGGGGCTGAAAGATGCACCAGAGCTTGTGGTGCGGATAATTTTCTGCTGCGGTTAGTGTAGCACGGATTTCATCTGGGTGGTGGGCATAGTCATCAACAATGGTAAAGCCGTGGGTTTCTCCTTTTTTTTCAAAACGGCGGTTGGCATTTTGAAAGTTAGAGAGTCCGCTTTGGATCTGAGAAAGTGGAATCTGCATTTCATAGGCAGCAGCAACTGCAGCAAGGGAGTTTAAAATATTGTGTTCACCTGGTACAGAGAGGGTGATAGAAGCCGCTTTGTTATGATTAATGATCAGATCATAGCTGCCGCAGGCAAAGTCATTATAGGTAATATTGGCGGCATAGAACTGGCAGGAAGGCAGCAGTCCGAAAGTGACGACTTTGCAGGACAGACCTTTTGTAAAATAGGAGAGATTTTCAATTCCGCCGTTGATAATCAGTGTGCCGTGTTCTGGGATATTTCTGGTATAGTGCTGGAAAGAGCGGCGAATATCGTTTAGATCTTCAAAAAAATCTAAATGATCGGCACAGATATTTAAAATAATGCCGATTTTGGGATAGAGGGATAAAAAGCTGTTCATATATTCACAGGCTTCTGTAATAAAATATTGAGAGTGACCTACATGGATATTGCCATGGATACAGTCTAAAATTCCGCCTACTGATATGGTAGGAGATAGCTGTGCAGTCAGCATAATTTCAGAAAGCATGGAGGTGGTAGTGGTCTTTCCATGTGTGCCTGAAATGCCGATAGAGATAGAGTAGTTTTCCATTATCTGTCCTAACAGTTCAGCTCGGGACAGGATTGGAAGATTTCTTTTAACTGCTTCCTGATATTCTGGATTTTCCGGTTTTACGGCAGCGGTAAAGACAATGGCTCTGGTGGAGTCAGTAATATTTTCTGGTTTCTGATCATAGTGGATTATAGCACCTAAATGTTCTAAATGCTGGGTCAGATTGGACTGGTGCCAATCAGAACCTGTAATGGAAAAGCCGGCTTTTAGAAGAACTTCGGCAAGCCCGCTCATACTGATGCCTCCTATTCCGATAAAGTGAATTTCGATTGGGTGGTTAAAATCTATTTGATATGTCATAATGATGATTCCTTTCTTAACTTCAATAGCTAGAAACACAAGATGGTTTCTGATAGAATATTATACTCTGCCTGTGAAAAAAAGCCAATATAAAATTAAGAAAAAAGTAAACTTTTGTATAGAAATGTATAGAAAAAGGTTAGGATTGGAATATTAAAAGAAAAAAGAATAAAAAATAAAGAAAATCTAGGTTTTATTGTTTCCATTTTGTGGAAAATCACCAAAAATTAAAAATTTTAGGAACAAAGTTTCACATTCTGATACAGAAAAACTGCCTGTTCAGTGGTAAAAATAAAATCAGAAGAAATATTGACGGAAAATGTGAAAAAAATCTAAACAAATTTCAGAAAATCTGTTTCTAAAAAAAGACTTTTATGTTATAATAAATTACAGGGCGAATAGCACTAAAAAAATAGAAATCTACAACAAGAGGTGATATCGTGATTAAGAAAGAAATGATAGCCATGCTTTTAGCAGGCGGACAGGGAAGCCGACTTGGTGTTTTGACATCTCAGGTGGCAAAACCAGCAGTGGCATTCGGGGGAAAGTACCGCATTATTGATTTCCCGCTTAGTAATTGTATTAATTCAGGAGTAGATACAGTAGGTGTTCTTACGCAGTATCAGCCATTAAGATTGAATACTCATATTGGCATCGGTATTCCGTGGGATTTGGATCGAAATGTAGGTGGTGTAACCATTCTTTCTCCATATGAAAAAATTGGAAACAGTGAATGGTACTCCGGTACAGCCAATGCAATTTACCAGAATCTGACTTATATGGAACAGTATAATCCGGAATATGTACTGATTCTTTCCGGTGATCATATCTATAAGATGGATTATGAAGTAATGTTAGAATATCATAAGGCGAACAACGCAGATATTACGATCGCTGCTATGCCTGTTCCGATTGAAGAAGCAAGCCGTTTCGGTATTGTCGTAACGGATGAAAATGATCGTATTATAGAATTTGAAGAAAAACCAAAGAATCCAAAGAGCAATTTAGCTTCTATGGGTATCTATATCTTTAGCTGGAAAGTATTAAAAGAAGCACTGATAAAAATGTCCGATGTAAGTGGATGTGACTTTGGAAAGCATATTATTCCATACTGCTTTGAAAACGGCGGAAGAATTTTTGCTTATGAGTATAACGGATATTGGAAAGATGTAGGAACACTGGGTTCTTATTGGGAAGCAAATATGGAATTAATTGATATTATTCCTGTATTTAACCTGTATGAAGAGTTCTGGAGAATTTATACAAAGAGTGATACACTTCCTCCGCAGTACATAGCTGCAGGGGCTAAGGTAGAGAGAAGTATTATTGGTGAGGGCACCGAGGTATATGGTGAAGTTTATAATTCTGTAATTGGACCGGGTGTAGTAGTGGGAGAAGGTACTGTGGTACGGGATTCGATTATTATGCAGGGAACAACAATTGGAAAAGGTGCTCAGGTTTATAAAGCGATTATTGCAGAAAATGTTGAGATTGGTGACAATGTTGCGTTGGGTGTAGGTGAATACGCACCGAGTAAGTATGATCCGAAGGTTTACGCATTTGATTTGGTAACGATTGGAGAAAATTCTTATGTTCCGGCTAATGTAACAGTTGGCAAAAATGTTGCAATTTCTGGTAAGACAGAAGAGTCCGATTATCCAAACGGGAGACTGGAAAGCGGCGAGTATATTATTAAGGCAGGTGAAACACGATGAGAGCCATTGGTATTATTTTAGCAGGTGGTAATAATAGTAGAATGAAGGAGCTGTCTAATAAGCGAGCAATTGCAGCAATGCCTGTTGCCGGCAGCTACCGTGCGATTGATTTTACATTAAGTAATATGTCCAATTCCCATATTCAGAAGGTAGCGGTATTTACACAGTATAATGCAAGATCTTTAAATGAGCATCTCAGCTCTTCGAAATGGTGGGATTTCGGAAGAAAACAGGGCGGTCTATTTGTATTTACGCCTACGATTACAACAGAGAACAGCTATTGGTATGGCGGGACAGCAGATGCAATTTATCAGAATTTAAGCTTTTTAAAGAGAAGCCATGAACCATATGTTGTAATTGCTTCCGGTGACAGCATCTATAAGTTAGATTATAATAAAGTATTAGAGTATCATATTGAAAAGAAAGCAGATATCACCGTTGTAACGAACAGCGTTCCTGACTGGGAAGATCCTTGCCGTTTTGGTTTGGTTAAGACCGATGAAGACGGAAGAATTACAGATTTTGAGGAGAAACCGGTTGTAGCTTCTTCAAGCCAGTTGTCAACAGGTATCTATGTGATCCGCAGACGCCAGTTGATTGAGCTGATTGAGCGTTGTGCACAGGAAGGCAGAAAAGATTTTGTAAGTGATATTTTGGTTCGTTATAAGAATTTAAAGAGAATCTATGCTTATCAGATGGACAGCTATTGGAGAAGTATTTCTTCAGTAGATGCTTATTATAAAACAAATATGGATTTCCTGAATCCAGAGGTGAGAAATTACTTCTTTAAGGAATATCCAGAAGTATATTCGAAGATTGATGATTTACCGCCAGCAAAGTACAATCCAGGTGCAGAGGTTCGGAACAGCTTAATTTCCAGTGGAAGTATTGTAAATGGTAAGGTGGAGAATTCTGTCTTATTTAAGAAAACCTATATTGGAAATAATTGTGTAATTAAGAATTCCATTGTATTAAATGATGTTTATATTGGCGATAATACCTATATTGAAAACTGTATTGTAGAAAGCCGTGATACAATTCGGGCAAATACAACCCATATCGGCAATCCGGATCAGATTAAGATCGTTCTAGAGAAGAACGAGAGGTATGCGTTATAACCTGCAAAGGATAAAACGTTTAGTTGTGAAGGGAAGATTGAGAATGCAGATTACAGATGTAAGGGTTCGGAAGGTTGCAAAAGAAGGTAAGATGAAGGCAGTCGTATCGATTACTCTGGAAAATGAATTTGTAATTCATGATATCAAGGTGATAGAGGGCGAAAAGGGTTTGTTTATTGCAATGCCAAGCCGAAAAGCGTCTGATGGAGAATACCGTGATATTGCACATCCGATTAATTCAGAGACCCGTGAAGTGATGCAGAAAATTATTCTGGAAAAATACGAAACAGCTTTAAGAGAAATGGAAGAACAGGCAGCGGAAGATTAGACAGAAGAAAATTCCCTTTCTAAAAACAGAAACAGAATAAGAAATAGGGTTCCCAGGCAGGAGGTTATCCTGTCTGGGAATTTTTCAATGAGGTCAAATCGGATATTCGCAATCCGCTTTGCTACTTGCTCATAACCTCATAGCTG
>CAJUEI010000166.1 GCA_910585255.1 uncultured Lachnospiraceae bacterium | reverse complement strand
TATTGCATTTGCTGAGGCAGAATCGCTTACGGCTCATGCAAATTCGATTCGGGTTCGGTTTGAGGAAGAAGAGACAGAAAAAAATTAGAGGATACTGGAGGATATTTTTATGGCACGTACTGCAGATGTAAGACGGGCTACTAATGAAACGAATATTGCCCTGTTTTTGGATTTAGATGGCAGCGGAAAAACAGAGATTGCTACTGGAATCGGGTTTTTTGATCATATGTTAAATAGTTTTGCCCGGCATGGATTTTTTGATTTAAAGGTAAAGGTGACAGGGGATCTGTATGTGGACAGTCATCATACAATTGAGGATACCGGAATTGTGCTGGGACAAGCAATTCGGGAAGCACTTGGAGATAAAGTGGGAATTCGGAGGTTTGGATCGTTTTTGCTGCCTATGGATGAGGCATTGATTTTGGCTTCTTTGGATCTGTCGGGACGTCCTTATCTGGTCTATGATGTGACACTGACAACGGATCGAGTGGGGTATTTTGATACAGAGATGGTAAGAGAGTTTTTCTATTCGGTTTCTTATGGAGCCGGAATGAATCTGCATCTTAGACAGATAAGCGGTGTAAATCATCATCATATTATTGAAGGGTGTTTTAAAGCATTTGGAAAAGCATTGGATGAAGCGACACAGTATGATGAACGGATTACAGAAGTACTTTCTACAAAGGGAACATTATAAGAATTTTTATTCTTTATTTTGTGTGTTGTAAATTGTAAAATTTGTTGATTGAGTGATTGAGTACTTGGTGCTTTGATAGAAAGTATTATAATAAGAAAAAGTATGAAAAATAAGAAAAATCGAAATGAGGAAAGAACATGAAGAAATTGGCTGCAGCTGTCTATATAAAAGATGGAGTCGTCTATTCTGACCGTGCCTGCTCGGTAAAATTTGTTTCTGCTGACGGAGGAAGTGCGGCTGCGTATTATAGTAATACTGGAATGGATGTTTTGATTTTATTGGAGTTTTCGAATACCGATCAGGAACATGA
Organism: uncultured Lachnospiraceae bacterium; assembly: GCA_910585255.1. GTDB lineage: Bacteria > Bacillota > Clostridia > Lachnospirales > Lachnospiraceae > MGBC114844. The sequence goes on along the minus strand of CAJUEI010000166.1, from coordinate 7,722 downwards.
AAAGAATCTTGCCTGTATGAAAGCACTGATTCGGGAAGCGGAGATTCCTGTCTATGCCGGAGGAGAGGTGAAGCGGTTTGAAGATGTAAAAAAATACCTTTATACCGGAGCGGAAAAGGCAATTTTTATACAAAATAAAGAGACTTGGGAGCAGGCACTTTCAGAGGCTTCCTCTCGTTTTGGGGCGGAAAAAATTATTTATTGTCCGCAGTTGGAAGAACCAAAAAAAGAGGTTGATTCGCTTGTAGGAATGTTTTATATTTCTGCTGATTTTAATAGCTTGGATGTTTTAGAGCAGATACCGGAAACTGCTTCGCTTTTGATAGAGTATCAGGGAGAAGAAATTTCTGAAGCAGTAAAACTATTGGAACGGAAAAATGTCGGTTGTCTAAGCGGCGGTTTTTTATCTAAGTCTGATTTTCAGGTGATGGCTTTTAAAGAGACTTGCAGAGCGGTTGGATTGGAGATGCAGATCGTAACACCGAATTTATCTTGGACGGATTTCAAGAAAAATGCAGACGGTTTAGTTCCGGTTATTGTGCAGGAAGATCAGACCCAGCAGGTTTTAATGCTTGCCTATATGAATGAAGAGGCATTTTATAATACAATAAAAACCGGGCGGATGACATATTACAGCAGAAGCAGACAGGAACTTTGGGTAAAAGGGCTTACCAGCGGGCATTTTCAGTATGTAAAGTCACTTACGGCTGACTGTGATTTTGATACACTGCTGGCTCGGGTTTCTCAGGTGGGGGCTGCTTGTCATACAGGTTCTTATTCCTGCTTCTTCCGCACGATATTTGAGAAAGAAAGGAAAACAAATCGGTTTTCTCAGGTATTAGAAAAGGAATACCAAACGATTGCTGACCGGAAGGCACATCCGAAAGAGGGGTCTTATACCAACTATTTATTTGAAAAGGGATTGGATAAGATTCTGAAAAAGGTAGGAGAGGAAGCGGCAGAGATTATTATTGCAGCAAAAAATCCAGAACCAGAAGAGATTAAATATGAGATAGCAGATTTTCTGTATCATGTAATGGTTATGATGGTAGAATGTGGCGTAACTTGGGAGGAAGTGATACAAGAGATAGCGAATCGCTGATAAAAGGGATAATAGAAACTAAAACGGATGCAAAAGCAAAAAAAGGAAGGAGCCATGTAAATAATGAAGAAAATACTTCTTTACTATCTTCGTCCTTATTACTGGCGGATGACAGGGGGATTTTTAATTAAATTTATTGGTACGATTATGGACTTGTGTCTGCCCTGGATTCTTGCCTATATGATTGATACGGTAATTCCTGGGAAAGAAAAGTCCCAGATTTATCTATGGGGAGTTCTTATGATAATCTGTTCTGTTTTTGCATTAACCTTTAATATTATTGCAAATCGTATGGCTTCTAAAGTGGCTCGAGATACAACAGAGCAGATTCGACATGATCTATTTACAAAGATTACTTACCTTTCCAATCGACAGACAGATGGATTTACCAAGCCTTCTTTGATTTCCCGTTTGACAACGGATACTTATCATGTCCATCAGATGCTGGGAAGAATTCAAAGACTAGGGGTGCGTGCACCAATTTTGGTAATTGGAGGAATCTTGGTAACGCTGACATTAGATCCGGTGCTTACCTTGGTTCTAATTTCTGTTATGCCGTTTATTGTATGGATTACATTTTCTGTTTCTAGGAAAAGTATTCCGCTTTATACCGATCTGCAGCAGTCGGTCGATCAGTTTGTTCGGCTGATTCGGGAAGATATGGCTGGTATTCGGGTTATTAAAGCTCTTTCTAAAACGGACTATGAAAAGCAGAAGTTTGATGTTATAAATCAGGAAGTTGTTCAAAAAGAGCGGACAGCGGGCATTACAATGGCAGCCGTAAATCCTTGTATGAATCTGCTTTTAAATTTCGGGCTGGTTTTTGTGATTCTTGCCGGGGCGTACCGGGTTCAGATGGGGGCTTCTGAGGTAGGAAAGATTTTAGCATTTTTAACATATTTTACGATTATTTTAAATGCTATGATGAATATTTCCAAAATGTTTATTATTATTTCAAAAGCGGTTGCTTCTGCCAATCGAATTGTAGAAGTAATAGAGACAGAAGAGGATATGCAGATAGAACCAAAAGCGGAAACGATAAAAAAGGAGTCTGCTTATTTGATATTTGATCATGTTACCTTTTCCTATAATAAAGTGGAACCCAATCTTTCGGATATTTATTTTTCTTTAAAAAAAGGAGAAACTTTAGGGATTATCGGTGCAACTGGTTCGGGAAAGAGTACGATTGCCCAGCTTTTAATGCGGTTTTATGATCCCGATCAGGGAACAATCTATATTGAAGGAGAGGATATCCGAACCATTCCCTTTTCCGTTCTTCGAAAAAAGTTTGGGGTTGTATTTCAAAATGATACTATGTTTGAAGATTCTATTTTGGAAAATATTCGGCTGGGCAGAGATCTTTCTTTTCAGGAAGTGCAGCGTTCTGTAGAGTATGCAAGGGCAAAAGAGTTTGTAGAAGAAGAGGGACGAGGGTATGATAATACTCTTTCGATTCGGGGAGCAAACTTAAGCGGCGGACAAAAACAGCGGATTTTTATAGCAAGGGCATTGGCAGCACGTCCGAATATTCTAATATTGGATGATTCGTCTAGTGCATTGGACTATAAGACCGATGCCTTTCTTCGAAAGGAATTAAGAGAACATTTTCAAACTACCACCACAATCCTAATTGCCCAGAGGATTAGTTCTATTATGCAGTCCGATCATATCTTGGTTTTAGAAGAGGGGCGGATGATTGGATATGGAACACATTCGGAGCTTATGAAAACTTGTAGCGTCTATCGAGAGATCCGAAATTCTCAGATGGGGAAGGAGGAAAGGATTAGTGATGCAGTCTGATACAAAAATTCATCGAAGAAATACGATTCTCCGGCTTGGAACGTATCTATTGGAGTATAAGTTTTTACTTTTATTTGCACTGTTTCTTACTATTGGAAGCAATTTATTATCTTTAGTAGGTCCGATGCTTTCCGGCTATGCGATAGATGCAATTGAGCCGGGAGCGGGACAAGTGATGTGGGAACAGGTCTTTTTTTATGCTGGATGGATGTTGGTCTTTTATATTGCTTCTTCTGTCTTGTCCTATGGATTAGCGGTTTTAATGATTTCCATTAGCCGTAAAGTGGTCTATCGGATGCGGAGAGATGTCTTTCATCGACTGATGGAGCTTCCAGTTGGATATTTCGATACTCACCAGACAGGAGATATTTTAAGCCGTATTTCTTATGATATTGATACCGTAAATACTTCTCTTTCTAATGATCTGGTACAGATTCTTGCAACTTTCATTACAGTAATCGGGGCATTTTCTATGATGATTTTTATTTCCCCTAAATTGGTGCTGATCTTTGCTTTTACCGTTCCGCTTTCCATTGTGCTGACCAAGATCATTACCGGAAAGACGCGTCCGCTTTTTCGGCTTCGTTCACGAAAATTGGGAGAATTAAACGGATTTGTAGAAGAGATGATCTCTGGACAAAAGACACTGAAAGCTTATCATAGAGAGGACTATACCATTGAAAAATTTGATGCAAAAAATACCGATGCAGTAGAGGCATATTATCGTGCGGAATACTATGGAAGTGTAGTAGGACCAACGGTAAACTTTATTAATAATCTTTCGCTTTCTTTGGTTAGTGTATTTGGAGCACTGTTATTTTTAGCCGGACAGATGACAGTGGGAAATATCTCCTCTTTTATTCTTTATTCCCGCAAGTTTTCTGGTCCGATTAATGAAGCGGCAAATATTATCAGTGAACTGCAGTCGGCGTTGGCAGCAGCAGAGCGAGTTTTTTCTATGATAGATGAACTGCCGGAACCTGCAGATGCTAAAGCAGCTTTGGAATTAGCAGATGTAACCGGAGAAGTTGCTTTAAGCAATGTCTCTTTTGGATATACCAAAGGAGATCCGATTTTAAAAAACCTAAGTCTTACGGCAGAACATGGTAAATTAATTGCTGTTGTAGGAACCACCGGGGCAGGAAAGACAACATTGATTAATCTTTTAATGAGGTTTTATGATGTCTGGGAAGGAAATATTACAGTTGATTCGAAAGACATTACCAAAGTGACACGTTCAAGCTTAAGAAAAGCTTATGCTATGGTTTTGCAGGATACCTGGCTGTTTCAGGGAAGCATCTTTGAAAATATTGCTTATGGAAAGGAAGATGCCACTTTAGAAGAAGTAATCGAAGCGGCAAAGGCTGCCCATATTCATTCCTATATTACTCACCTTCCTAAAGGCTACCAAACCATTTTAACAGATGAAGGAACAAATATTTCTAAAGGGCAAAAGCAGCTTCTTACGATTGCACGAGCCATGCTCTTAGATGCCCATATGCTGATTTTAGATGAGGCAACTTCTAATGTAGACACTCGAACCGAGCTGCAGATTCAGCGTGCAATGCGGGAACTGATGAAAGGAAAGACTTGTTTTGTGATTGCCCACCGGCTTTCCACTATACAAAATGCAGATAACATACTGGTGGTGGAACATGGAGAAATTGTAGAAAGCGGCACACATAAGGAATTAATGGACTCCCAGGGAGTCTATTATCAACTCTATCGGGCACAGTTTGAATGAAAAGAAGAAAGTGGAAAATTTTCAAAAATCTCAAGTAGACGTGGGTTCAAAAGTGTGATAAAATCATATCGGATCATAAAACAAAGAAAGAGGAAAGGATGGGATAAGAGATGATGTTTGCAGATGAGAATTTAATTCGAATCAAACATGAAGTAATCAATGCAGTAGCAAAATTGGCATTTGAAGGAGAACTAGATGCCAAAAGAGATCATATTGCAGTTGAACTGATTCCGGGACCTACACCAAAGTTTCGGTGCTGTATCTATAAGGAAAGAGAGATTATTCGCCAGCGGGTTCGTTTGGCTGAGGGAAAAGCTCCGGGTCCGGTAGATGACGGAAATGTAATTCAAGTAATCAGCTCTGCTTGTGAGGACTGTCCAATTTCAAGTTATACTGTTACAGAAAACTGCCAGAATTGTCTGGGAAAGGCTTGTATTCATGCCTGCAATTTTGGAGCGATTGAGCCAGGACGAGATCGTTCTCATATCGATCCTTCTAAGTGCAAAGAGTGCGGAAAATGTGCACAGGCATGTCCGTATAATGCAATTGCTCATTTAAAGAGACCATGTAAATTCAGCTGTCCGGTCGATGCAATTACATATGACGAGCAGGGAATTTCGGTTATTGATAAAAATAAATGTATTCGCTGCGGAAGATGTATTCATAGATGTCCGTTTGGAGCAATCGGACATAAGACAGCAATTGTAGATGTAATAAATGCTTTAAAATCCGGTAAAAAAGTCTATGCTATGGCTGCACCTGCTACAGAGGGACAATTTGGTGAAAATATTACTATGGCAAGTTGGAAAAAGGCAATGAAGGAAGTGGGCTTTGCCGATTTTTATGATGTTGGACTCGGCGGAGATATGACTTCTGCTTCAGAAGCGGAAGAGTGGGCAGAAGCCTATAAAGAGGGAAAGAAAAAAGTAACTTCCTGCTGCCCGGCATTTGTCAATTTGGTTCGTCTGCACTATCCGCAGCTGGCAGACTGCATTTCAACTACGGTTTCTCCGATGTGTGCCGTTTCCCGTTTAATCAAGGCACAAGAACCAGATGCGGTGACCGTATTTATCGGACCTTGCCTTGCAAAGAAATCGGAAGTAGTAGATCAAAAAATAGAAGGAAATGCAGATTATGTTTTGACTTATAGTGAGATAAAAGCGATTATGCTTGCTAAGAATGTGACATTACAGCCTTGTGAAGATACCGAACAGATCGCTTCTATCTATGGAAAACGGTTTGCTAATTCCGGCGGTGTAACGGCTGCTGTACTGCAGAGTTTAAAGGAATCAGACGAATCGGCAGATGTAAAAGTATATAAAGCAAATGGAGCAGCAGAATGTAAGAAAGCACTTCTTTTAATGAAAGTGGCACGTTTGCCAGAGAACTTTATTGAAGGAATGATCTGTGACGGCGGATGTGTGGGAGGTCCTAGTTCAAATGAGGATCAAATGGCATGTAAGAAGACAAGAGATGCTATGCTTGCACAGGCTGACGGACGTGGAATACATGAGAACTTGGCAAATTATGATATGAACAGCTTTTCTATGCATCGGGAATAGGGAATAAAAACCTAAAATAGAACCGCTTTAACCTATTAAGGAAGCAGCAGAGCGGATTTTGAATTTTCTTTGATTAGAACAAGGGATCGCATGAAAACAAGTCGACTAAGAATTAGTCGCTGAAGTTTAGAAGCGATCCCTTATTCTATGAAGTATAGTCAAATCGGATATAAGGAAGTCCCAACCTACCGCTTTCGCCTTGGCGGGGGACTTCCTTGATGAGGTTAAATTTGTGATTGACCTGCAAAAGCAGCTTCTAAATTTTTTTCATCAGTAAAATCGTTACGAAACAACAACCTTTTCAAAATCAGAGGCAGGGTGTTTACAAAGCGGACAGATAAAATCTTCCGGGAGTTGTTCTCCTTCGTAGGTATACCCGCAGACAGAACATCTCCAAATCGTTTTTCCATTTGCAGCAGATTTGTCAGGCTTTGGTTTTATATTCGATTGATAGTAGGCATAAGTTGCTGAAGGAACATCCGACAAAACCTCCATATCCTCTACTGAAGCAATAAACAGCGTATGACTGCCTAAATCAATCGTTTTTTCTACAGCAGCACTGAAATAAGCATTTGTTCCGGCGGTTACATAATAAAGACCATTGTCACTCCGTTTGCAGTCTGAAAATCCTGCAAATTTATCGGTATCTCTGCCGGATTGAAAGCCAAAGCGTTGAAATAGATCAAATGCAGCTTGTTCATGTAAAACAGAGAGATTAAACGTTCCGCTTTTTTGGATCAATTCTTCCGTATAATTTAATTTATTAACTGCAATGCTGATACGATTTGGTTCGCTGGTTACCTGACCTGCAGTATTGATAATACAGCCGTTATCTTTGTATTCAAAAGCAGAAGTAAGGACAAAGAGTCCGTAACTAAGTTTATACATTGCCTTTTTATTCATTTTAAGTTCCTCCTGTTTGTTTATAATTGGTTTTATAATTTAGGGAATCACTCCTTAGAAACTGTTTCATATCTATTAAGGTAAAACTTGGCGGTTTTCTGAACTTATATTAATCATATTATTTTTTCTGTATTTGTCAAGGAAAATGTTTTGGCTGATATGATTGATTATGGCGGAGGGGAATGGGGAAGGGGACGCTAGAGCAGGGAAGAGATTCCTTTTTTATGTTCCGCTCTCCAGAAAGTAAGAAAGTCTAATGCTTCTGAGTTTACTTGCATCTAGCCGGACAGACCGGGGTGCAATTCGCCCGTACAGCGGGCTAAACACACCCCTTTTTTTGCCATTTGACAATGGCAAAAAATCTTGGTGGATCGACAGAAGCATAAGACTTTCTAACTTTCCTCCGAAGTCACATAAAAAAAGAATTTCTTCCCCGCTCTAGCTGTTTTTTCTGTTCGTTATGTTTTTAGTTGATTCATGCATTTACACAAAAGGCAGTCACAGAAACGATTCGCATATGCAAGGATAGAAATGTTTTAAGGGAATATTTGCTTGAAAGGGAAAAGGAGGTTGTGACGATTATGATGAGTTTGTTTGATGATGAACAGATT
>CAJUEI010000165.1 GCA_910585255.1 uncultured Lachnospiraceae bacterium | reverse complement strand
TTAGAGCTTCTGCTTTTCGGAGAGCGGAACAGCGGACTCCTAATGCACTCTGGCGTACTCTTTGGGAATCTTTTTTTGATTTGTAGAATGTAACAGCAAATTTGCACGATCGAATTTTTAATTTTTTCTTGACAATGGATTTATTTATGTCTATAATAAATCTAATTTAGCAAAGAGAGAAAAGCTATGACAGGGAGAAGTACAAGTTTGTCGAAAATACAGAGAAAAGATGGTTGGTGCAAATCTTTATGACGAGAACTTTGGAAGGTAGCCTTTGAGCTTTGAATGGAACGAGTTTTTTAAACTTTAGTAGACTTCAACGGATTCCACCGTTATAGGGACACGATATCGGAATAGATTGTATTCCCGTATCGGCAGAGTGCAGGTTTTTCTGAATTTAGGTGGTAACACGGATGGTTTCATTCGCCCTAAGCTGTTCAATTTGATAGGCAGCTTGGGGTTTTTTTATTGAAATATATATTGAAAAAAGGAGAATGTGATATGGAGTGTAAGATAGCAGTAATTTCTGGTGATGGAATCGGACCGGAGATTGTACGGGAAGCAAAAAAAGTAATGGATGCAGTAGCAGCAAAATATGGACATCATATTACATATACAGATGTCTTAATGGGAGGAGCTTCGATTGATGTGCATGGGGTGCCTTTAACGGATCAGGCGATTGCAGACTGTCAGGCAGCAGATGCGGTTCTTATGGGATCGATTGGAGGAAATACTTCTACTTCTCCATGGTATCGGCTTCCTGCAGATAAAAGACCGGAAGCAGGGTTGTTAAAGCTTCGGAAGTCGTTGGGGCTGTTTGCAAATTTAAGACCAGCTTCTTTGTATCAGGAATTGAAGAGTGCCTGTCCGCTGAGAGATGAGATAATCGGAGATGGATTTGATCTGATGATTATGCGGGAACTGACCGGAGGATTATATTTTGGGGAACGAAAGACCGTAGAAGAAAATGGGGTACAGAAGGCGTATGATACTTTAACTTATGATGAAAATGAGATTCGGCGGATTGCAAAGCGGGGATTTGAGATTGCTGAAAAACGCAGAAAGAAAGTAACCAGTGTGGATAAAGCAAATGTATTGGATTCTTCCAGGCTTTGGAGAAAAGTGGTAGAAGAAGTGGCAAAGGATTATCCAGAGGTTGCATTAGAGCATATGTTGGTAGATAATTGTGCAATGCAGTTGGTAAAAGATCCAGGACAGTTTGATGTAATTTTAACAGAAAATATGTTTGGAGATATTTTATCGGATGAAGCAAGTATGATTACCGGATCGATTGGTATGCTGCCGTCAGCTAGTTTAAATGATACAAAATTTGGCTTGTATGAGCCAAGCGGCGGTTCGGCACCGGATATTGCAGGGCAGAATATTGCAAATCCGATTGCTACGATTCTTTCTGCGGCTATGATGCTTCGGTTTAGTTTTGATCTCGATCAGGAGGCAGATGCAGTAGAAGCTGCTGTACAGCAGGTATTGACAGAGGGGTATCGAACCAGAGATATCTTATCGGAAGATGCTAAGCAGGTAACGACTTCTCAGATGGGAGATCTGATTGCAGAAAGAATAAAATAAATAGAGAAGGATAATGGAAGCAGAGGAAAGAAGAAATCGATTAGGAAGCGGATTTTAACCTTATCAAGGAAGTCCCCCGCTTTTAAGCCGCCAAGGCGAAAGCGGGGGGTGGGGCAGCTATAGGTTATGAGCAAGTAGCAAAGCGGATTGCGAAATTCCTTTGATAAAAGATAGAAATGAGAAGAGAATAAAAAGGTGTAAGAAAGGATGAATAGAGATGAGAAGTGATTCAGTGACAAAAGGTATGCAGCAAGCACCACATCGGTCGTTATTTCATGCATTGGGATTGACAGAGGAGGAATTGGATCGTCCTTTGGTTGGAATTGTAAGTTCTTATAATGAGATTGTACCTGGACATATGAATTTAGATAAAATTGTTGCAGCAGTAAAGACCGGAGTTTCTATGGCTGGCGGTACTCCAATTGTATTTCCGGCGATTGCGGTTTGTGATGGAATTGCAATGGGACATATCGGAATGAAATATTCTTTGGTAACAAGAGATTTGATAGCAGATTCAACGGAATGTATGGCAATGGCACATGCATTTGATGCTTTGGTTATGGTTCCGAATTGTGATAAAAATGTTCCTGGTTTATTGATGGCGGCTGCTCGGTTAAATATTCCGACTGTATTTGTAAGTGGAGGACCTATGCTGGCGGGACATGTGTATGGACAGAAGAGAAGTCTTTCTTCTATGTTTGAGGCTGTGGGTGCTCATGCAGCAGGGAAGATGACGGAGGAAGAAGTGAAGGAATTTGAGAGAAAGGCATGTCCTACCTGCGGTTCTTGTTCTGGTATGTATACGGCAAATAGTATGAACTGTCTGACAGAAGTACTGGGTATGGGACTTCAGGGAAACGGGACGATTCCGGCTGTTTATTCGGATCGGATTAAACTGGCAAAACATGCTGGCATGCAGGTAATGGAAATGGTAAAGAGGGATATTCGTCCAAGGGATATTATGACAAAAGAAGCTTTTTATAATGCATTGACAATGGATATGGCACTGGGCTGTTCTACTAATAGTATGCTGCATCTTCCGGCTATTGCACATGAAGCGGGAGTAGAGATCAATATGGAGATAGCAAATGAGATCAGTGCAAAGACACCGAATTTATGTCATTTGGCTCCGGCAGGACCAACCTATATGGAAGACTTAAATGAAGCGGGCGGAATCTATGCGGTGATGAATGAAATCAGTAAGAAGGGTTTATTAAATCTGGACTGTATCACGGTAACTGGAAAGACAGTAGGAGAAAATATTAAGGATTGTGTAAATAAAAATCCAGAGGTGATTCGTCCGGTTGAAAATCCATATAGTCAGACTGGAGGGATTGCTATTTTAAAAGGAAATTTGGCTCCAGATACCGCAGTGGTAAAACGTTCTGCTGTAGTGGAAGAGATGATGGTTCATGAGGGTCCGGCACGAGTATTTGACTGTGAAGAAGATGCCATAGCAGCTATTAAGGGCGGAAAGATTGTAGCGGGAGATGTCGTAGTCATCCGATATGAAGGTCCAAAGGGAGGTCCGGGTATGCGGGAGATGTTAAACCCGACATCTGCAATAGCTGGAATGGGACTGGGTTCTTCTGTAGCTTTAATTACGGACGGACGATTCTCTGGGGCTTCGAGAGGGGCCTCGATTGGGCATGTTTCTCCTGAGGCAGCAGTAGGAGGACCGATTGCTTTGGTGGAAGAGGGAGACAGAATTCAGATCGATATTCCAAATAATAAATTGGATTTAAAGGTTTCGGAGGAAGAATTAGAAAGACGCCGTGCAGCGTGGAAGCCAAGAGAACCAAAGGTGACAAGCGGATATCTGGCACGCTATGCTTCTATGGTGACAAGCGGAAATCGTGGAGCTGTTTTGGAGATAAAATAGAGGAAGCAAAAGAAAGGAATGAATGGAAAAATGCAGTTGACAGGTTCGGAAATTATAATAGAATGTTTAAAAGAGCAGGGAGTGGATACCGTATTTGGTTATCCGGGAGGTGCCATTTTAAATGTATATGATGCGTTGTATCAACATGCAGATGAAATTCAGCATATTTTAACTTCTCATGAACAGGGAGCTTCTCATGCGGCGGACGGATATGCAAGAGCAACGGGAAAGGTGGGGGTCTGCTTTGCCACCTCCGGTCCCGGAGCAACCAATTTGGTAACGGGAATTGCTACTGCTTATATGGATTCTATTCCGGTTGTAGCAATTACGGCAAATGTAGGAGTTTCGCTGCTTGGAAAGGACAGTTTTCAGGAGGTTGATATCGCCGGAATTACAATGCCTATTACCAAACACAATTTTATTGTAAAAAAAGTGGAAGAATTGGCGGATACAATCCGCAGGGCATTTTATATTGCAAAAAGCGGAAGACCAGGGCCTGTATTGGTGGACATTCCTAAGGATGTAACAGCGAATTTAGCAGAATATCAAAAGCAAAGTCCTAAAGCAGTGGAGTGTGATACAACAACGATTACACAGGAAGCATTGGATACAGCCGTTCAAATGATAGAGGAATCAAAAAAACCTTATATTTTGGTTGGAGGCGGTGCGATTGCCTCTGGGGCGTCTAAAGAATTAAAGAAATTTGCTGAGAGGGTGAATGCACCTGTTGCAGATACTTTAATGGGAAAGGGAGCATTTGACGGAACGAGTCCGTATTATACCGGTATGATTGGGATGCATGGGACAAAGGCTTCTAATTTTGGAGTGACGGAATGTGATCTGTTAATTGTAATCGGAGCAAGATTTAGTGATCGAGTAACCGGAAATGCAAAGAAATTTGCAGCTAATGCAAAGATTTTGCAGATCGATATCGATCCGGCTGAAATTAATAAAAATGTTCCTACACATGCTTGTATTGTAGGGGACTGCACTGCAGTATTGGAACGGTTAAATATGCGGTTAGAAAAGCAGAATCATACAGAATGGGTAGAGCATATAAAGGAATTTAAGGAAAAGTATCCGCTGACTTATCATACCGAAACCTTGACCGGACCTTTTATTATGGAGACGATCTATAGGGTGACAGAGGGAAAGGCTTTGATTAGTACAGAGGTTGGGCAGCATCAGATGTGGGCAGCACAGTTTTATGCCTATCAAAAGCCACGGCAGTTTTTTACCTCTGGAGGACTTGGAACAATGGGATATGGATTGGGAGCCAGTCTTGGGGCGAAGATGGGACGGAGAGAAGAAGTTGTAATTAATATTGCCGGAGACGGATGTTTTCGGATGAATATGAATGAGATTGCTACAGCGGTTCGGTATCATATTCCGGTTATTCAGATTGTATTTAATAATCATGTACTTGGCATGGTTCGGCAGTGGCAGACGCTTTTTTATGGAAAGCGGTATTCGAATACGGTTTTAGAAGATGCAGTGGATTTTGTAAAGCTGGCAGAGGCTATGGGGGCAAAGGGATATTGTGTACGAAAGAAAGAGGAATTTGAAAGTGTTTTGCGGGAGGCAATTGCTTTGGATGAACCAGTTGTGATTGACTGTCGGATTGATGCAGATGATAAGGTTTGGCCTATGGTGGCACCTGGGGCAGCGATTGATGAAGTGTTTAATGAGGAGGATTTAGAAAAGCGGGGGATGTAGATGGGGGATTTGCGGATATAGTGATAGAATTTGACGAATTTTGCTTGACTATACAGTGATAAAGCGTTAAAATGTGTCATATCACTTGTAAAATATTCATAGTTTAGCAAAGGGAAAGAAAACAGCAGAGGTTTTATTTTTATACATATGAAGTTTTACAGTTTGAATATTTGACAGAATTTAATTATTCAGGAGGAAGAAAATGGGAAGAGTGTATAATTTTTCGGCAGGTCCGGCTGTATTACCGGAAGAAGTGTTAAAGGAAGCAGCGGAGGAAATGCTGGATTATAAGGGTACAGGAATGTCTGTTATGGAGATGAGTCATCGCTCAAAGGCATTTCAGGAGATTATTGATGAGGCAGAGAAGGATTTGCGGGAATTGATGAATATTCCTGATAATTATAAGGTGCTGTTTTTACAGGGCGGAGCTTCTTTGCAGTTTGCAATGATTCCTATGAATCTGATGAAAAATAAAAAGGCAGCTTATATTATTACTGGACAGTGGGCAAAAAAGGCTTATCAGGAGGCAAAAAATTATGGAGAAGCGGTAGCAGTGGCTTCTTCTGCTGATCAGACTTTTTCTTATATTCCAGATTGTTCTGATTTAGAGATTCCAGAGGATGCAGATTATGTATATATCTGTGAGAATAATACGATCTATGGAACAAAGTATAAGGAGCTTCCAAATACAAAGGGACATACTTTGGTAGCGGACGTCTCTTCCTGCTTTTTATCAGAGCCGGTTGATGTAACAAAGTATGGTGTGATCTATGGCGGTGTTCAAAAGAATATTGGACCGGCAGGCGTGGTTATTGCAATTATTCGGGAGGATTTAATTACAGAAGAGGTACTTCCGGGAACTCCTACTATGATGCGGTATAAGACACACGCAGATAACGGATCGATGTATAATACCCCTCCTTGCTATGGAATTTATATCTGCGGAAAGGTATTTCAGTGGTTAAAGAAAAAGGGCGGTTTATCTGCTATGAAAGAATTAAATGAGAAGAAAGCAAAGCTGCTTTATGACTTTTTAGATCAGAGTGAACTGTTTAAGGGGACAGTTGTGAAAAAAGATCGTTCTCTTATGAATGTACCTTTTGTTACCGGAAGTGAAGAACTAGATGCTAAATTTGTAAAAGAGGCAAAGGCTGCCGGTTTTGAAAATCTGAAAGGACATCGAACCGTAGGCGGTATGAGAGCAAGTATTTATAATGCAATGCCGATTGAAGGAGTGGAAGCATTGGTTGCATTTATGAAAAAATTTGAAGCAGAGAATAAATAAAAAAGGATTGGGTGGATCATGTATAAAATTCATTGTTTAAATAAGATTTCAAAAGTGGGAACAGATTTGCTGACGGCGGATTATCAGCTTTCCGAGGAATTAAATGAAGCAGACGGCGTGCTGGTGCGGAGTGCTGCTATGCATGAGATGGAGTTTCCAGAGAGTTTGCTTGCCGTGGCAAGGGCAGGAGCAGGAGTAAATAATATTCCTTTGGAAAAGTGTGCAGATAAGGGAATTGTTGTATTTAATACACCTGGAGCTAATGCCAATGCGGTAAAGGAATTGGCAATCTGCGGGATGCTTTTGGCTTCTCGTGATATTATCGGCGGAAATCATTGGGTGGATACCGTAAAGGATGAGCCTACGATTGCAAAGATGGTAGAAAAGGAAAAGTCGAAATTTGCAGGAACGGAATTGCTGGGCAAGAAATTAGGTGTAATTGGATTGGGAGCGATTGGGGCGAAGATTGCCAATGCGGCAGTTGCTCTTGGAATGGATGTATATGGGTATGACCCTTATATTTCGGTTGAAGCGGCTTGGAGTCTTTCTCGTGAGGTAAAGCCGATCCGCAATGTGGAGACTATTTATACCGAGTGTGATTATATTACAATTCATGTTCCGGCTATGGAATCGACAAAGGGGATGATCCAGAAGAGTACGATTGATTTAATGAAAGACGGTGTTATTGTTCTGAACTTTTCTCGGGATGCTTTGGTAAAGGAAGCAGATATGTTAGAGGCTTTAAAGGCAGGAAAGGTAAGAAAGTATGTCTGTGATTTCCCTACTCCTACTACGGCAGGACAGGACGGAGTGATTTTGCTGCCTCACTTGGGGGCTTCTACTGAAGAGGCAGAAGATAACTGTGCGGTTATGGCGGTTAATCAGATGATGGATTTTATTGAGAATGGGAATATTAAGAATTCTGTGAATTTTCCTTCCTGCAGTTTAGGGGTGTGCAGTAAGGCAGGACGATTGGCAGTACATCATAAAAATGTGCCAAATATGATTAGTTCTTTTGCTGGAGCTTGTGCAGCAGAAAATATTAATATTTCGGATATGATTAATAAGAGCAAAGGGGATTATTCTTATACACTTATGGATTTGGATACACCTGCTACAGAACAGGTGGTAGAGGCGATTAAGAAGATACCGGAGGTATTGAAGGTTCGGATTGTAAAATAGGGAGTGGTTTTTGAAAAGCATTTGGATGGTTTTGGGGCTGTCTGAGTGCTTTTTTGTATGGAATGGGGGGAGGTGAGGGGGACGCTAGAGTGGGGAAGCAAGTTCCTTTCCGCTGTTCCGCTCTACGGAAAGTAAGAACGTCTAATGCTTCTGGAGGTAGGTGCATCTAGCCGGACGGATCGGGGTGCAATTCGCCCGTGCGGCGGGCTAAACACACCCCTTTTTTGCCATCAGAAGATGGCAAAAATCCTAGTGGATCGACAGAAGCATAAGACGTTCTAACTTTCCTTCGAAGTCACAGCAGAAAGGAATCACTTCCCCGCTCCGGCTGTTTTTTCCTGCCGGTAGATTAGCTTGAAATATCAAATGCAACTGAGAAATATCATTTTGCAACCTATAATTGGTGTAAAAGTATAGTGCTATGTTCTAGAATGATCTTATCAATGATAAGGAGGTTGTGTTATATGACAGTAGGAGAAAAGATAACAAAGTTGCGTAAGGAACAAAATTTAACACAAGAACAGTTTGCAGAAATTTTAAAGGTGTCAAGACAATCTGTGTCAAAATGGGAACGTAATGATGCATATCCAGATACAGGAAGACTGATTAGAATGAGTAAAATATTTGATTGTTCCCTAGATTATCTTTTAAAGGATGAATTAGAACAAATGGATGTAAATTTGGCAGCAGCAAAGGAAGATGCAGGATATGATAAAATGCGTGCAGGAATGTTGACATATTTATCTTTTCCTCCAATTTTTGGATGGATTGTGGCGGTTGTTTCTCTTAAATTTCAAAAAAGTCATATGAAAAATAAAGTACAGATTGGTCTAACAATTATGGGAATGATGTTTTCACTAATATGCACGATTTTAATGATTGCAGGGGTATTATTGGAATTATAGATATTGCTTTTAAATAATAGAAAATATTTAGAGAAATAGTAGAGGAAAGAGAACATAAATAATTATGAGGAAGAAGGAAGAAGAATATAAATCATGATATTGATTAGAAGAAATAGCCAGAGTTTAGCAGAACAACGCTGTGACTTCGGAGGAAAGCTAGAAGCTTTTAGACTTCTGTCGATCCCTAGGATTTTTGCCATCTTCTGATGGCAAAAAAGGGGTGTG
>CAJUEI010000164.1 GCA_910585255.1 uncultured Lachnospiraceae bacterium | reverse complement strand
CCACATTTTTTTCTGCCCATGCCTGAATAGGCTTTATCACAAGCAGACTGCTGAGCATAAGCAAAAAACCTCCTGCAAACAGTTGTTTTCTACGCAGCTCAAGCATAATTTCCTCTTCTATACACTCTTTCATAAGCCGAATTCCCTTTAAAAAAGACTCTCCCCTTCCGTAATCCGAATAAAATTCCAGCAAAAGAAAAAATACACGAAGATGAATATCTTCCGGTTCCTTTTCCTGTTTTACCCGTTCCCCAGTCAGTCTTCTATAAACAGCAAGCTCTCTTACCATCGGATACTGTTCAGAAAGTTCTTCTAAAGCAGCCTCTATCGTCTGGTGGGTCTGATAAAAAAATTCAAAGCTTTCCAAAAATTCCTGCAGTTTTCTCTTTCCCTGATAGGCTGCCTCCCATCTCTCTTTTGCATAAAGATACCGCTTCCAAACCAAAATGCTAATCAAAATTACAGGCAGCAGATACCACTCAATTTCCCATACTAGGAGATAGTAAACCACTATCAATATCCCGCCTGCATAAATTTTTTGCCTGCTTCTCTTTACTGTATCTCGTACCATTCCTGCCATTTTCCCCACTCTTCCTTTGTCATATTCTGCCGAATCCGTTCCATCTGCTGCACAGAAATCGGACAGACAAGCTGATACATCTCCTCCTCCTGATTCCAGCAGACAATATTCTGAACGGTAAAGCAGCCGTCCTTTTTCTCAGACGGACAAATCTCTGTAATCCGTTCAATATACCTTCTTCCTCTTCGATCCTTCACCAAATGAACATCAAATGCAATTACTTCTGTTACCTGCTGTGCTGCTGCTTCCTCTCTGCCAAACTGCCCGCAGATTAGTAAACTATTGCGTAACGCATAAATTAAATTCTCCGTTGTCGTAGCATGGTGAGTAAACATAGTAAATAAAGATGCCGTCATTCCCATCTGTATCATATAACTTCCTGCCTCATGCGTAGCTACCTCTGATAAAATATTGACCGATCCATCTGTCTTTTTTTGTAAATCCAATCCCTGTTGTGTGGAAACTCCCGCCGTTTCCCGAAAGGTCAGACAGTTTCTGTCTGGATAATAGTTGCGAATATGCATCTCAAAATTCATCTCCTGAATTCGAAGATTTAATTCCGAAGAGATACAGCCAATCAATGCTACTAATAGTGTTGTCTTTCCGCTTCCCTGTTCCCCGGTTACAGCAAGTGTTGTCCTTGCTGTAATCAAGCCCTGTAACAGTCCAATAGGAAGCTGTGCATTTTTCCCCTGAATCAAATAACCTAATTCCCGTTTTTCTATTGTATCAAATTTTCTTACAAAAAAAGACCAGCTTTCACTAAACGGCGGACGGGTAACAACAACCCTAGAACCATCCGCCAATTCACAGACCAAATAGCCTTTTTCACTGGTAAACTGTGCCGCCTGCTCAAAGCGGCAGATTCTTCTGCAAACACGTATCAGTTCTTCCTTTGTTCCAAATTTCAGACAGGCAAGGTGAATACTTCTCCCTCTCCACTGTATCCAAATACTTGCCTCTTCCTCTCCCCCGCTGCTGACACCTCCGCTTACTCCATCCACATGCTGTTCCAACAGACTGTCCACACTGCCAAGCCCATAAAGCATACTATAAATTAACTGTGTTAAAAACTCCAATTTTTCTAAAAAATCAAACCGTGGCAGCCAGGACAGATAAATTCCTGTCACCTCCTCCGAGCAAATCCGATTCTCTTGTACTGCCCATTCCGCTTTCTCCAGCAAAGCTGAAAACCCATCCGCCCCCTGTGTCTGTTCCTCTTTAAAAAGCAAAAGCTGAAATTGATGCATCGCACACAATTTACCAGGCATTTGAAAAGGAAACACCTGATCAATCTGCTCTCTTGTCACCTGTTCCTCCTCCGTTAAAATATCCCGAATCATTCCCTTTACCCGAACCTTTGCCTCCCGATTGCCCGTCCCGCTCTGATAGAGATAATTCCGTAATTCCGCCTTTAATATCGCTCTTTGCTCTTTTTCCTTTTGAGTAAAAAGACTTTCTTCCAAAGAATTTCCAAGAAGCTTTCTAATTTTTCTATCCACTCGTTCTGACAGTGCAGTTAATTCTTCCTGATAACTTTTTCTTTCTGTTTTCACATGCTTCCCTCTCTATTTTTTCATTCTATTCCTACTTCTCCCAACAAATCTTAAAAAATTTTTTACACTTCCTTCTCTCTTTCTTGTTCCTTTTTCTGCTCTGCCTTCTTTTGAATTAACTTCGCCGCCTCTCTTAATTCCTGTATTAATTCATAATTAAAATCCTTCTTTTTTATAGAAGAATTTTGCTCTAAAAACCGCACACTCTTCCCCTCCGACAAAGCATCATCAAATTCTACATTATAAGGAATCGCTGCTATCTGTTCCTTTGGAATATGATATCTTCGGCGAATATTATTGATATGGTATTTCGATTTTTCATTGTGCTGTCCAATTAAATAAATCAATTTTTCCTCTTTTCCCAAGATCAATGACGGCAGTTTTTCAATCTGATGGGGACTCTGCGGAACATTAATTACAATCACATCGGCAAGCTCCATCATCCGTTCACAGACCATTCCGCTTTCTCCACTGCAGTCTAAAAATAAATTTTCCCCAAAATACTCTGCCGTTTCTAGTACAGACTCCAAATGGTGAAACAAATGGTGTTCAAATACTTCCCGATTATTTTTATAAGTTCCGGGAAGATAATAGATCCGATCCCTTTTTACTTCCAAGACATGTCTAGAAAAACGTTCCTTTTGCTGAAACTTTAAAATAGCATCATTTAATACCGCATCCAATCCAATCTCCTGAAAATACCTTCCTTCTTCCCGAATATGACTCCCTCCGCTGTCTGGAAATAAAGCATAATCCAAATCTGGACAGGAAAGTCTAGTCTGCATCATTAAAGAACGCCCACCGTAAAGTTCACTCATCATAAAAGCCGTACCTATCATATTTCCTACCACTCCAGACTGCCAAGGCTGTGCTCCCCAAAATACTATCTGCATTTCTTCTTTCCCCTTTTTATCTTTTTATAAATAACGGCTTCTTCCTTTTTCGTCAGTCCCGTCAATTTACTGGCAACAGTAAGCAAAACCTCCTGCATCTCTTTTGAAAGCTGCTTATATTCATTGACAGGCTCATACTGCATCCGAACCGCATATTCATAATCAATTGTATCAAACGGTATCTCATACCACCCATCTATCTTTCCTCTCTCTTCTCTCCACAAACTGCGAATATAAGAAGCCGTAATCTTATACTCACAAAAATCTCGAATAAAAAGAAACACCGGCACTTCCCGTTCCCAAGCAATCTGCTTTGTTCTTTCTATCCCCTTTCGATTTGTCGTAAGAAAAATATACCAAACTTCCGCCGGATATTCTGATACAATCCCTATATTCTCTGTCCCAACCACAAGAAAAACAATATCAAAAGTACGATACATCTGCACGGACTCCTCTTTCCACAATCCTCTTTGATATTCCACTCCATGATAAGTAACAATATCTTCTTCCTCCTGAAATGGCAGCAGTGCAAA
Organism: uncultured Lachnospiraceae bacterium; assembly: GCA_910585255.1. Lineage (GTDB taxonomy): Bacteria > Bacillota > Clostridia > Lachnospirales > Lachnospiraceae > MGBC114844. The sequence goes on along the minus strand of CAJUEI010000164.1, from coordinate 5,228 downwards.
AATATCCTTCTCCGGCGAATGATCCACCACAGCTACTTGTCTGCCAGACGCTGCAAGAAGTTCCGAAAGATAAATTAAAAAATCCGCCTCTCCCACTCCAGCTACACCGATAAATTTTGTATTCGTAACGGTTCTCCTTTTCCTATATAAAATTTAGCCATTGATTGTTAGCCGAACTGCCTATGCAGCGGCTTGAATTGATAACGATTAATAAGATAATTATAGTATAACCTCTACTGAATTGTTTGTAAAGCATTTTTTTCGATTTTCCTAAACCAAACCTCTCTCTATCACGATCCCAGCCCCAACCCCCGTCCTATCACAATCCTAACCTCCCTCTAAAAATAAATCCGTCATACCCATACATACAGGAAAAAACAGCCAGAGCGGGGAAGCCAGTTCTTCCCGCTGTGACTTCGGAGGAACGTTAGAAAGTCTTATGCTTCTGTCGATCCACTAGGATTTTTTGCCATTGCCAAATGGCAAAAAAAGGGGTGTGTTTAGCCTCCTGCAGAGGCGAATTGCACCCCGTTCCGTCCGACTGGATACACCTGCACCAGAAGCATTAGACTTTCTTACTTTCCGTAGAGCGGAACAGCGGGGAGAACTGGCTTCCCCACTCTGGCGTCCCCCTCCCATCCCCCTATTTCTGCTTCCTCTGATGTTCCCGAACAAATTCATTCTTTAACTTTAAAAACTCTTCTAACTGCTTTAAAATATAAAACAATACTGCCCTTGCCTCAAATTCTTCCCGGCTTTTCGGCATATCCTGCAGTTTCATTCCCCCCAATATCTTCTCCAACCCATCCAGCAATTCCTGCACATCATTATCCCGATGATATTCTCTAGAAATCCGCCCCATATATCCCGCCACAAAAGCCGCCTGTTTTGGAAGCATCTGTATCATACCAACGCTGCGGTAAATATCCTCCAATTCCATACTCTGCTTCTGCCGCATTTCAATATAATCCAATTCAAAGGTAGAAGTTCCAAACACAGAATTATTAAAATTTCTTGCCGCAAAATTTCTTGCCGTTTCTAACTTTTCATTTAACGAGTGAAAACAAGTATCAGCATACTCCTCACTCTCTTTATCCCCAAGCTGAACTGCCATATGTCCCAAAATCTTTTTCATTTCCTCATCTGCTATCTGAATCACCCGTTCCAACTCCTGATCCATCTGTTTTAAAAGCAGCATATTCACTGCAATTCCAAGAGTCGTTCCAATTAAAAACAGCATCGTTTCATTACAAAGCCACTCGATACTCATAGACTGCTCAATTAAAAAATGAGACACCAATACAGAAGCCACCGTCATCGACTCTGGCCAAAACAATACACACAAAAAAATAAAGATAAAAATATAAATTCCATAAGCCCATAAACTATATCCAAATAGTGAAAAAAGTACCGCTGCCATACAAACCGAGCTAATATAGGATAATGCACGTCTAATTGCAGTCTGCAAAGTCTGTTTTTTGGTATCCTGAATTGTTAAAATAGTAATAATTCCTGCTGTTGTATAATACTTTAACTGTAATAAATTCGCCAATAAAATTGCCATCATACATGCCGCAGCAATCTTAACTGCCTTTGCCAATTTTTCTTTTTCTATCCTTTTTTCCACTCTTCTCACTATCCTTTCATTAAAAGTTCCACCTAATTATGACTGCAGTTTGCTGCATCAATTGCTATTACTAAAAGCAATGCCGAAATTTCATCTTCCGAATTTTGAATATCCAATACATAAGTATCCCCCCAATGAAGAAGTTCCTTTGTAATCGATACAATCGAACCCTCTCTGCCGATTACACAATAATTCCATCCCCAAAAATCTCCTTCTACCTGCCAATTCTTATAGTCAATCTCATATTTTGGCTTCATAAAAGAAAATTTCTTTTCAATCTGCCCAACCACTCTTCCCTCTACCAGCACTTCAAATCTCGGCAAAAAAGCCAATACTTTTTCTTGTATCATCCCCACTTCTCTCTGCTGACTATCATAGATATGAATCTTATGCCCTAAAGAAAAAAACTCTGATTTTACAAAATATTTTACCTCTCCATATTCATTATATACATCATAAGTATCTGTCCATGAAAATACCCTCTGCTTGATTAAAAGTTTCATCTTTTCCGCCCCCATTTCTCTCTGTTTTCCAAAAACCTTTTCTCTTTTTTATGTTATCAGTATAACATGACCCCCTTAGAACCACAAGAATTATTTCAGAAATCGAGTAGAAAGGATTTCCATCTATCTACAATCGAATAGGAAAGATTACAGGTTACTTTCTCTACGCACCGGACATCCGTTAGCCCTGCTGACACGGTTCCTCTGGACATCCGTATGCATAAAAACAAAGCTGAACTCTGTATTTCTTATCTAAACAATTCTTTCTTTATCAAAAAAATTCTTTCTCATCTTGTTTCTCTATTTTCGTTTCCATCATTTTTTTCTGCAGCACTCGACTTGCATCCAGTAAATCATTTAATAAAAAAGCTGCTTTCTCTAATTGTTTTGCTTCCCTTTGCTGAATCAAATAAAGAACAGCTTCCTCCATCAAAAGTAGCAGCTTTTCTTTCCCTACTTCTTCTTGTTTTTCCTTTTCTTCCTGCAGCATCTCTGCTTTTCGAATGTAAAAAAGTATGTCTGGGAGCATCTAATTGATACCAATTTTCCCGAAATAATTCAAAGGCAAGATTCGGTACTACCGGAATCGCAATTTCACATACCCCCCCATCTTTTAAAAGATGAAAAATCTGCTGAAACACTTCATGCGGATCCGTCATATGTTCAATCTAACAATTCCAATATTCTTTCTGCCCGATGTACATATAAATGTTTCTTTTTTACCTTTTCCAATGCACGTTCTGAAATCTCTTCCCGTGCCTCTGGATGATTACAATAAAAAACCGTTTTTAATAATAAATCATTGGCATTTTCAAAATAAATCCACTCTTTTCCCACTTCAAAAAAATCAAAAAACTCCTTTTGATAATTGGTAATTAGAAATCCTCCATACCCCATAATTTCAAAAGCATGGCTAGGAATCCCGTTGATAAAATAACGATTGGTTATATTTAAATTAATTTTAGAAGAAGCAATGATTCTTTTTCTCTCCTCTAATCCTTTTGGATATGGCTGAACAACATAAGAAATATTCTCTTCTTCCCGCTGCCCGGTAAACACTGTCAGTAAATTTTTCAATCCCTGAAAAAGAATCAATCGCTCCTGCTGTATTACCTGCGGCATCAGATAATACTGACTGCAAAGAAAAGAAAATGGCACATAAATATCCGCTGGAGCTTCTATCGGATAATAATGCATGATTTCTTCTAAAACTGCTAACGGCAGCGGATCGGAAAACAAATCCCACCCATACAAAACTCTTTGAGAGTGAACAAATCCGTCTAAATATCCTAAACAGCTCCGAGATAATTTTGTCTCCTCCGAAAAAATCTCTCCTCTGTTCCAAACTGGAATTTTTCCGATAAAACTAATTTCATAGATTTTAGAAGACTCTATTTTTTCACAAAACGCAGCAGCAGCGGGCAGATAAAAAACATTCTGTGCCCCTGATTTCTTGAGCCAATCCACTAGGGCAGATTCTCCTGCAAAAAAATAATTTTCCGAATAAGAAACACTGTTTCGAAACAGATCGAAATTAGGCAGATTCAAAATCCAAGAGACATAGAGACAGCCAAGCATATGACAAAAAACGGAAGCCTCATGCAAATATCCTATACTAAATACCAAATCAAAATCCTGTTTCTGCAGTACTGTAGCAAGTGCCGTTCGATTTTCCAGATCTAACACTACAAATCTATGAAGATCTACTGCTTTCTGAAAGAAAAAAATATCTACTTCTTGTCCGCACTCCTCAAATGCTTTCTGAATGGCATAAGAGGATTCCTGTTCTAAAGCAATTAATAAGATTCTCATAAAACCCCCTATTGTAATCCTGTAATTTCCCATATTTTTGAAAGCTGCCGATGATAATTAAAGCAATCCTTTACTTTTTTATACCCATTCTTTATAATTTCTTTTCTTGCTTTTTCGTTCTTTAAATAAAACTCTGCTTTTTCTACTGCATCTTCCATATTTTCATAGACTACCAAATCTTTTCCGTCTTCTAATTCCGTAAACAAATCTTTTTGATAATTTGTCATTAAAAATCCATGACAACCCAAAATATCCAGACAGCGAAGCGGAATTCCCGCTTCAATACTTCTCAGCGTAATATTAAGATTAATTTTACTGTGATGAAACACTTTCGGCATTTCCTTCAAATAATCTACTTTTCCACAAAAAATCACTTTTTCTAAAACCTGATGCCGATCTCCTGAAAATAACTTTACCTGATAATATTGGGACAATAGAGCAAGTAATAAAATTCTTTCCCGATTGGTTACTGCCTTTAATAATAAAAGTTCCAATGTTCCCGGATGAATCTCATCCTGATATCCGCCCAATTCTTTTCCAAACTCTTTTACTTTTTCTTCAAATTCCGGTGTCCTTATAAAATCCAAAATCTCTTTTGTAATCAGCCGTGAAAGCAGATTGACCTGATAAACTCTTCTTTGAATATCTACTAATGCACTGAGATAGGCAGCGGAATATTCCTCTAAACACCCTAATATCTGCTGCAGTTCTACGGTATAAAGCTGTCCGACAAATGAAATATCGGACTGATATTTGATTCGCTCTAACGGGGTCGTTTTTAATTGATTCATTCGCTCTGGATTTACAGCCAGATTTAAATGATACAGATGCTGTTTTCCCATTTTCTGATGCCGTTCTAATTCAGCAGAATCAAATAAAAAGATCCGATTAGTCGGATAAAAATGGGTCTCGATTTTTCCTCCCAAAGACGGACTGTCATAGCTCCAAGAAATATATAAAATATTTTGCTTATAACAAACCTGTGCGATACAGTCAAAATAATTAATGGAAAACACCGCATCATAAGAATCCTTTTTCAATAATTCTTCTAATTTTTCCATAAAATTATCCCGTTCCTCCTTTTTTCTTGCACTAAATGGGATTCTTGCAATACAAAAGGGAATCTTATCTGCACGCAAAGCAAGATACAAATCAAAATTTGTAAAAGAAGTCCATTCATAAACCAATAATTTCATCTCTGCTTCCTTTCTCTTTTATAAAATAGGAGAGTGCCTCCTCCCCAAAAAGTTCTGAGACACCCTCGTTTTCCTATTATCCAAGTAAGG
>CAJUEI010000163.1 GCA_910585255.1 uncultured Lachnospiraceae bacterium | reverse complement strand
GACCAGTGCAGCTACAGAAGGCTGGGTACAAAGCGGTTCGAATTGGTACTATTATGTAAAAGATAATAAAGTTTCTAATCAGTGGGTATTAGCTGGAGAGGACTGGTATTTCTTAGATGATGAAGGTCGAATGGTAAGAAATAGTTTTGTACGTACAGATAAGTTTAGTAATGATAGTGAAGTTTTATCTGGAAAAGATATCCATGATGAATTAGGAAAAGATGATATTGATGATGACTGTGATTTCTATTATTTAGGAAATGATGGAAAAATGGTAAAAGGTTGGAGAGAAATGTCTGCAAGTTCGATCTATGCTTCTCCAAACAGTGGTTCTTCTACAAAAGTATGGTATTATTTTGGTTCAACAGGAAGAATGTATGTAAATGAATGGGTAGAAAGCAATGGAAAATGGTATGCACTTTCTCCAAATGGACAGATGTATGCAGAAGCTGTTATCAACAATGATCTTGTAGACTGGGATGATGAAGATTATTTCTATATGAATAAAGATGGTGCTATGATAACTGGCTGGTATAAAACAACAAAAAATATGGCAGGTTCTGACGTAAAGGTAGATGCAGACAGTGACGAAGCATTTTCAAAAATCATGTTTATGAATTCCGATAAAAAATGGGTATATGGTGATCCAGTAACAGGAGTTTTAGCAGATGAAGAGTGGAAATCTATTAACAATAAGTGGTATTATTTCGGAAAAGATGCTCGTACCACTAGAGATGGTGTAAATGATGATTTCTTAAATGTATATATGGCTGACTTTGAACTAGACGATTTAGTTCCTGGAATAGGTTATGATCTTGATGCTGTAAGTGCTTCTGGTGCCGCTGTTCGTCTTTCAATAATAGAAAATAAGTCTCCTAAATATTATAACGAATATGATTTAAAGAATGATCCAAATGCACCAGCAGAAGGAAAATATGCTATGTTAAGTGAGCAAGTTATTGCATGGGCAAATCACAACAGTAAAGAAGAAGATGAAAAGATAAAATATTTCTATTTAGATAAAGATGGTGCAGCATTAACAACATGGAAAGAAATCGATGATGACTTTTATATCTGCGGTAATAACAAAGGAGAATTATATAACGATACTATTGCGAAAGTAGAAGGAAGATATTATTATTTTGATGCAAATGGTGTTTGTGATTATAAATATTTAAATAATACAGCAGATTACCTTGTAGTATTAGATGGCTATGAATCCGGTGATCCTCTTAAAGGATCAGATATCTTCTTCTATGAAACCAGCAGAAAAAATGATTCTAACTTAGGAAACAATGCAGGAGCTTATAACAAGGTAGAATATGAACCTCTTAATGAAATTAAAGAAGAATTAGGAAAATATTATGAATCTGTAACAATAGGCACAAGAAAAGTAAAAATTGCAAGTTTAACAGAATCAGAAGCCCTTTTAGCTTATGCAGTATACAATGAGTATGAAAGAGATGATGACGATCGGAATGGAAATGCTCATGATGTAAGTATCTATAAATTAAGAACTTCCTCTGCAATTGAAGATAAATCGCTCAGACTCAACAAAAAATAATTAAAATAAAACAGTTCTTATAGCGTTATTCTTACAAGCTATAGGAACTGTTTTAATATAAAATTTTTTATATTATAGTATTATTTTTAACTAATATAGGATTTCCAAATACAGATGTAAATATAGATGTAAATTATACCAAAAATATTCTTTTTATCTATTATTTACATCTGTTTATTGGAAAATACTACTAATTTTTTCTTCTTTTCTTTCTTTTTATGCGAATGACATCTTTCTATACATCTAAAACAAAATAACAAAAATTTAGATAGTTTATCCCTTACTTTATATTATATTTTTCTATTTTACAGTCATGTTTTTTATTTTTTCTTTCATAATTAATTCCAACTAATAATAAATTTCCTTTATAATCTTCAAGGGCATGAACATATTGTTTTTCTTTTATTTGAGAAATCGCACTTTTTGCATTTTTATCCCATTTCAGTTCTACAATAATAGCTGGTTTATCAAGGTATTTCTTTTTTGGCAGATAGATAATATCAGCAAATCCCTTTCCGGTCGGATACTCTCGAATTGCCGTATAATACCTCCGTGCACTATAATAAGCAAGAGAAATCGTACAACTTAAAGCATTTTCATCATTATATGTTAAAATAGAAGTATCCAAATGTACCTTCTCAATTCCATCTGCAACTTTTTCCTCTTCCATATTCCAAGTTGCATTTAATAATTGTTCTGAAATTTCAATTGCTTGTACCACCTCGTCCCATCCGGCATTTTGAATAGCATTTACAAATTCTTCTTCTACTTCTGCATTAGGAATATAAACCTCTTTTGTATCAAAATGGTATCCTAAATACCCTAAATGAACCAAAAGTGTTAATACATCATCCGCTGAAGCAAATGTTGTCATATCATTACTGAATGTTCCAATACGAATTTCTTTTGAATTTCCTGCAAGCAGTTCTATGATCATTGTTCTTAATCCGTCATAATTCATAACAATATAATCTCTTAAAGCTTCAAATGTTTCTGTTTGATTCCAATAATTATTGTACCTATGTGTAAGCATAGCCCGAACAACGGAACGTGGATTATAAATGTGATAGTTTTGCTCCAATACATATCCATCATACCACTGTTTGGTTTCTTCAAAATCCATCTGATATGTTTCACATAGAATTTGCACTTCTTGTTCTGTAAAACCAACATATTCTATTAATTTTGCTTGATCTAACATAGAAAATTCATCAAACATGTTTAATGCAGAATGGGTACCATATTTTTTAATAGGAAGAATCCCTGTCATATAAACAAGATGGAGATAGGCTTTGTCCTTTAATAAGTCCCGAAGGAAATCCAAATATTTCTTTTGTGAAATTTTATCTGTTTTTAGTTCCCGAAAAACACAATCCCATTCGTCAATAATAAAAAGAAAAGGTTCCTTTGTCTCATCATAAATATCTTGTATGCTTCCAATAAGATCATTTTTATCATAATAGTCTACTTGTGGATAAGCACGTAAGATTTCTCTCAAAACCCTTCCCCTTAATAAATCTAACATACTGTCAATTGAGTGAGTACGACTAAAAAATTCTTGCATATTAAGAAATATAACATTATAGTAGTTACAATATTTTTCAAAAGATTCTGATGCCGAAATTTGATATTTTTGAAATAATTCTCTTGAGCAGCACCCTTTACTATAATAAGCAACTAACATATTAGCAGCCATTGACTTACCGAAACGTCTGGGACGGCTTACACAGATATATTTATTATTTGTTCTTAAAACTGAATTTGTATAATGAAGCAGTCTTGTTTTATCTACATAAATTTCAGAGTTACATGCTTCAAAAAATTTTTCATTTCCTGGATTAAAATAACTTCCCATTTTTTTGTCCTCATTTTATAAAAATTATCTAAAAACGATTATCTATTTTAGAAAAGCTTTTTTATTTCTGTTTTATTTTATGTAATACTATCATATTCTGTTTGTTTTCGCAATAAAAAAGAAAAAGGAATTTTTCCATCTTTCTTTTTCAAAAATTCTATTAGAAATCAAAAATTTAAATTTAACGCTTGATACAAAAATCTCTTATAAAAGGGATAAAATTAACTTTAAAATCTTTTCTCTACATCTACAAATACATCTTTTCTTCCTCCTTTAAATTCCTATTTTTCCAGTCTACAAGCCGATTCAATACACCTTCTTAGTTATACACATGTATTGCAAATTTGTTTTCATATTATACAAAAAGGAGAGTGCAAACAATGAGAAAGTTGACAAAAACAGCCATTACTGTTGCAACTATGGCAACTATGGCTCTTGGTACAGTAGCTTCCATTCAAGCCGATGAAAAAAAAGACGGTTGGATTGGCTCTGGTACTAATTATGAATATTATGTAAATGGTACAAAACAGGTAAATCGTTGGGTATTAGCAGGAGACGATTGGTATTTCCTGGATAGTGATGGAAAAATGGCTACTAATTCATTCGTCCGTACAGATGCTTATACAAGTGAAAGTGAAGTATTAGATCGAGATGACACAAATGATTTATGGAATACAGATGACTTTGATGATGACTCCACATTTTACTATGTAGACGGCAGTGGAAAAATGGTCAAAGGATGGATGCAAATTAATGCAAACAGTATTTATCTTTCTCCAAACAGTACGAAGAATGATAAAATTTGGTATTACTTTGGAACATCAGGAGCAATGTATACAAATGCTTGGATTCTATCTGGAGAAGACTGGTATGCTGTAGCAGATAATGGTCAAATGTATACAAATGCGAAACTTCCTCGTGATTTAAAACCTGAAAATAATAATTATGGATATGAAAATCTAGAAGAAGATAGTGATGTTTATTATGTAGACAGCAATGGTAAAATGGTAAAAGGCTGGTATAAGACAGTAGAAGCTGATACAAGAGTACTTCCTGCATATGACGGTGCAGATGAAAGTGATGTTTTTTCTGACAAAGGTTTGTGGATTTATGCAAATCCAGACAATGGTATCTTGGCATGGAACGAATGGGTAAAAAATGAAAATACATGGTATTATATTGGAACAGGAGTACAACCAGATGCCAGTACAAAGGATAAATTGGAAATTACTGTATATGAAAATGATGAAGATGAAACAAGCAAAAATTTAATAAATATTGATCCTGATCCAAATGTAACAGAAGAATTAAAAGATACTATGCAGAAATATAAAGATACCGATAAATGGCATGATGATATAGCAGGTACTTTAGATGAAAGATTTGTCATGTTAGAAGATAAAATCGTTTACTGGGTAAATCATGATAAAGCGAAAAGTAAATATTTCTATCTAAAAGAAGATAACGGTGCAATGCTGACAGGTTGGTATGAATTTGATGATGATTATTATATCTGGGCAAACAGCAGTGGTGAATTAGCAAATAATAAGGTTCAGGAAGTTAATGGAAGATATTATTATTTTAATAGAAATGCAATCTGCGAATATAAAACAATCAATATACAAGCAGATTATGTTGTAAAACTTCCAGATGGAAATTATGTTTTCTATAATACAGATACCAGACCTACTACAAATGACACATATATTGATGATATTCGGATTTCCAGTTTAAAAGCTGACAATCCAGTTGGAACAGATCCTCATTTGACACAAGACCGATATACATTTGGTTCAAGAAGTGTAGTAAGAAAGAGTTTGACTGATTTACAGGCAGTATTAGCTTATGCAGCAGAAAACAATGGTAGTGTAACTGGTGAGTATGAAATCTGGAAATTGAGAAATTCAACAACTATGAAAGCTAAAATTAATTTCGGTTCAGCTATTCCAGCATCAGATCTTACAGATATAGGTATTGATATAAAAGCAGATCCTGTTGTTACCTTAAAAGATGGGGTTAGAACAATCGGAGGGGCAGAAAACACAACTACAACCTCTTCAGCCGTAACCGTAACTGGTCCAAGTGCAACAGCATCTCCTGAGATAGAGGCAGACAAATTAGAGTCAGTTACTACTGTAAAGAATGGCACTGTAAGTTTAACTCAAGCTCAGCCAGCTATTCAAGCTGAGGCTAAAGATGGTGGAGTATTTGCCGCAAATAATACAACTTTTACTGGTACTGTTAAAATGTCAACACTTGTTGAACAAATGATGTCTTTACTTGGAGTTACTGATTTAAGTAAAGTTAATGTAGAATATGCTACTGTTGTAAACTTCCCTAAAGCAAATAATAATGCTAATGTTAAGACAGAAATTATTGTTTCTAAAGCAGCAGGAACGGTTAATAGTAATTCAGATAGGCTTAATAAAGGTGATAAAGTTAATGGTGAGGTACGTTTAGTTGGTGCAGGAACTTATGAATTTACTGTAAGATATTCAAGACTTGGCTACAGTGCAGTTGAAAAAACAATTAAAATTGTAGTTGAAAAATAAATTAATGAAATAGTGATAAATTAATATAAGAAAGTGGCGGAATTATCTGCCATTTTCTTTAAAAACAAAATGTAATAAAACAATCTAAAAATTAATATGGTATAAAGAATTGCAGGAGGAACTAGATGCAAATGGATTATTAAAGAAATCTTTTTGAATTTATAGACAGTTTCATTTTGTATTGCTCCTATAAAATTGTAACTTATTATAGTATTCAATAAAAGATGTAAATATAGATGTAATTTTAACCAAATTGAATTTTTCCTTCCAAAAATATAAATAAAATTCTTTTATATAAATTACATTTCTTTAAAAGATATTATGCATTTTCCTCTTTATACCATATTAAAATATCAATTTCAAGAGATTTTTTCCTTCCAATGTTTCTATGTAGATATTTAAAATCGTTGGATTTTTATTCCTATTTTATTTATTTCCTTTAATTATTTATAAGACTACATCTTCTTTTACATCATATTGAACGTATATAATAATATTTGTTTTTTATAGATATCTATAATCATTAATAAGGAATAAAATTATTGTTTATCTATTTTCGACTAAATATTTCTAAAACATTAAGAAAGCTGCAAATGGAATATATGGAATGGAATAAACAATTTTTGGGAACAACATTTGTGGGAAAGGGGGATACTTTATGGCAAGTAGTGAAAATGTACTCGATGAAATTATCGAAACGTATATTCAAAATCAAGATCTACAGGAGAAAAGTAACTCAGATAACTTTGAGATAAGCCAAGAAGGAAAAAAGCTAATCCTTTGTGTATACACTTTAGACCACTTTAACAGTACACTAAACCTACCGACTTTACCCAGTAGTAATTTAGTTTCTTAATACTTGGTATATATTTCCTTTTTCCTTCTATATTTCTCAATATTTTATAAAAATACATCTATTTATACATCTTTTCTATACACCTTAATTATTTACTATATTTTTCAATCAAACAAGAATGTTTTTTATCCTTTTTATCATAATTAATTTCAACTAATAATATATTTCCTTGATATTCCTCTAGTGCATGTATATATTGCTTCGTTTTAATCTGAGAAATAGCACCTTCCGCATCTTTATTCCACTTTAATTCTATAATAATAGCTGGTTTGTCAACATATTTTCTTGGTAAATATACTATATCAGCAAATCCTTTTCCTGTTGGTAGTTCCCGTATTGCGGTATAATATCTTTTCGCACTATAATAAGCAAGAGTAATCGTACAGCTTAAAGAATTTTCATCATTATATGTTAAAATAGAGGTTTCCAGATGAATCTGTTCTATTTCGTTAGCAACTATTTCCTCTTCCATATTCCAAGTAGCTTCTAATAAACGTTCTGAAACAGCAATTGCCCGTATAATTTCCTACCGCCCTGCATTTTGCGTAGCATTAAGAAATTCCGTTTCTACTTCCAAATTCGGAATAAAGACTTCCTTTTTCTCAAAGTCATATCCCAAGTAGCCTAAGTGAATAAGAAGAGTTAATACATCATCAGAAGAAGAAAACGTAGTCATATCATTATGAAAGGTTCCTATATTAATTCGCTTCTGATTCCCTGCTAATAATTCAATAATCGTATCTCTTAATCCATCATAATTCATTATAATATAATCTCGTAATGCTTCAAACGTTTCTGTTTGATTCCAAAAATTATCAAATGTTTTGCTAAGCATTGCACTAACAACAGAACGAGGATTATAAATCTGTATTCCATCTTGAAAGCGATATCCATCATACCAGCGTTTACTTTCCTCAAAATCCATTTGATACTGTTCACATAAGGTTTTTACTTCTGCTTGTGTAAAACCTACATATTTTGCAAGCTGTTTTGGATTTGTCATAGAATATTCATCAAACATATTTAATGCCGAATGTGTACCATATTTTTTTATTGGTAAAATACCTGTCATATAAGCTAATGCCACATACCCCTTATCTTTTAATAAATTACGCAGAAAATCAAGATATAATGTTTGAGATCTAGTATCATGTTTTATTTCACGAAAAATGCAATCCCATTCATCAATAATAAAAATAAATTTTTTTTCTTTTTTTTGATTGTAAATATCAAGTAAAACACCTATTAAATCCATTTGATCCAAATAATCCACATCTGGATACGCTTTCAGTAGATCACGCAATAATGATTTTTCTAGTAAGGTTTTCATTTTTTCTATATCATGAGTACGACTAAAAAAATCTTGCATATTTAGAAAAATTACATTATATTGATTTAAGTGAATTTTAAAATCGTTATATTGTGCAATTTGAAAATTAAGAAAAAGTTCCTTTGAATGACAAGCCTTTCCATAATAAGCAGCAAGCATTTCTGCTGTCATAGATTTGCCAAATCTACGAGGTCTGCTTACGCAAATAAATTTTTGTTTTGTCTCTAATACTTGATTGGTATAATGAAGCAATTCTGTTTTATCTACATAAATAGCAGATGCTATTGATTCTCGAAAACCTGAATTTTCTGGGTTTAAATAAATTCCCATTTCTTGTCACATCCTTTTTATTTTAAATAGAATTCTCCCTTTTATAGATTTTTTATATTTTTTTATTTTACATTTGTTTTATTCAATACTATCATACTCTGTTTTCCTTCGCAATAAAAAAGTAAGTTTTCTCTTTTGCTTTTTTATTTAAAAAATTTTTCGTCAAAAGTAAAAATCTAGAATTATAAAAGGAAAAAAATTGATCCTAAAATCGTTTCACTACATCTACAAATACATCTTTTCTCCCTCTTCTAAATTCCTATTTTTCCAGTCTATAAGCCGATTCAATACACCTTCTTAGTTATACACATGTATTGCAAATCTAAGTTTT
>CAJUEI010000162.1 GCA_910585255.1 uncultured Lachnospiraceae bacterium | reverse complement strand
TTATAACACATTGGGAAGAAAATGAAAAGATATTAGACAGTCTCTTAGAGCTTCTGCTTTCTGGAGAGCGGAACAGCAGTTCTTTCTTGTACTCTGGCGTCCTCTTTAGGAACTTTTTTAGTGCATTATAATTTTTCACTATGTTATTTATGTAATTTTTAGAGTTGCAATAGAATTTGGATTCATGTATGATAAATAAAAAACAGGAGGTTTTTTAATGGATAACACAACAGATTCTGTAAAAGAGAGAATTAACCAAGGAAGAACCGTGCTTGGAATTGAGTTTGGTTCTACCCGTATAAAGGCAGTTTTAATTGGAGAACAAAATAATCCGATTGCACAGGGTTCTTATGATTGGGAAAATCGTTATGAAGATGGGATTTGGACGTATCATTTAGAAGATATTTGGACAGGTCTTCAGTCCTGTTATCAGCAGTTGGAAAAAGAGGTAGAAGCTCGATATGGAACAGAGTTAAGAAGAATTGGTGCAATTGGATTTAGTGCAATGATGCATGGCTATATGGCTTTTGATCGGAATGGGGAACTTTTGGTTCCTTTTCGTACTTGGCGGAATACAATTACTGCACAGGCAGCGGAGGAATTGACCGAATTATTTCAATATCATATTCCACAGAGATGGAGCATTGCACATCTGTATCAGGCGATTCTAAATCAAGAAGAACATGTTAGAAAGATTTCTTATCTTAGTACACTTGCCGGATATGTTCATTGGAAATTAACTGGAGAAAAAGTGCTTGGGATAGGAGAGGCATCTGGTATGTTTCCTATTGACAGTCAAACTAAAAACTATAAGAAAGAAATGATAGAGAAATTTGATGGAATAATAGAAACAAAGAATCTTGGATGGAAATTAGAGGAAATTCTTCCTAAAGTATTGGTTGCCGGTGAGAGAGCAGGTACTTTGACGGAAGAGGGAGCAAGACTTTTGGATAAAAGCGGAAAGCTGCAGGCAGGCAGTCTGCTCTGTCCTCCAGAAGGAGATGCTGGAACTGGTATGGCAGCTACCAATAGTGTAGCAAAGCGAACCGGAAATGTATCTGCTGGGACTTCCGTATTTGCTATGATTGTGTTGGAAAGGGAATTGAAGCGGGTACATAAAGAGATTGATCTGGTTACTACACCGGCAGGTGATCCGGTGGCTATGGTGCACTGTAATAACTGTACTTCCGATTTGAATAGCTGGGTTGGGATTTTTAGGGAATTTGCGGATTGCTTTGGAATAAAGGCAGAGCCGGATCAGTTATATACGGTGCTGTATCAAAAGGCATTGGAAGGAGATGCAGACTGCGGCGGACTTTTAGCCTATAATTATTTTTCTGGAGAGCATATTACAGAATTGGAGGAGGGACGGCCGCTGTTTGTAAGAGAAGCAAAGAGTCGGTTTTGTTTGGCGAATTTTATGCGGGTGCATTTATTTACGGCACTTGGAGCTTTAAAGACGGGACTGGATATTTTATTGAAAGAGGAGGGAGTGCAGGCGGATCAGATCTTTGGACATGGAGGATTTTTTAAGACAAAGGGAGTGGGGCAAAGGATTCTTGCGGCTGCAATTAATACACCTGTTTCTGTACTGGAGACGGCAGGAGAGGGCGGAGCATGGGGAATTGCTCTTTTGGCTTCTTTTATGCTGTATAAAACGGAAGGAGAGGGATTGGATCGATTTTTGGAAGAACGGGTATTTTCAGGAAAGATGGGAAATCAAATGCAGCCTGATGCAGCAGATGCAGCAGGTTTTGAGCAGTTTATGGAGCGGTACCAGGCTGGGCTTCCTGTGGAGAGAATGGCGGTGGATTGTTTAAAGGCATAAAAAATATGGATTATTGTTTTTTTGCAATTTGATATTCATTATTAGATTGAAAATAGGGACAGATAAAACGGGAATCTAAATGAAGGTGTGCCATTTCATCTTCATCTAGGCTTACGGTACAAAAATAGGTGCTTTCGCTTTCATCATATTGATAATAAGTACATTCATTACACTGTGTCTGCATAGGTTGCCTCCTTAAAAATAAAATAATAAAAATAGGATCATTAGAAATGATAGTTTTATTGTAATCGATCCGTAAGAAAATGACTAGGGTTTATTTTCAATTAGTCTGGTGGTATGGAATAGTTTTTGGGAAAATATTAGAGTTTGAAAAAGAGGGGAGAATTTATAAAAAATCGTTATCTAAATGTGGTTGCTGCAAAGTCTTATATTATTTAAAAATAAGAAAGGTTTTTGTTTGGGATGAATTCCCATTATATTTCTTTTTATCCTGCACATAATAGGATTACGATAGATGAACGGAACTTATCCGACAGAAGTTCAGAAAGATTCTGAAGCAGAAGTCAGATAGGGAACGGCTTCTGTCGGATAAAATAAATCAATAAAATATTTTATGGAGGTGAATGAAATGGCAAACAACAGTACAGGTTCGAACAGAGCGGAAGTACCAGAGGCAAGAGAAGCATTAGACCGTTTCAAAATGGAAGTAGCATCTGAAATAGGTGTTCCATTGAAGCAGGGCTACAATGGAGATTTAACATCTGCACAAAATGGTTCTGTAGGCGGTGAAATGGTTCGCCAGATGATTAGACGCCAGGAAGAGCAGATGAAGAACGGAACAGTTTAATAGCCAATGGCGGTTAATTAGCTAAAAATAGAGGATATTCCTTTAGGAATATCCTCTGTTTTTGGTATGTAGGTGACATTGATTGCGGCATAGTGGTATTGTTTTTATATATCTAAGAAAAAGGGAGAAATGAATTTTTAGAGGGATTTTATTACAAGATTTGTAAAATTGTAATTGACAGAAGAAAATTCTATTCCTATAATCAGAAGTGAACTAAAATATATTGATTAAGGTTGAGAAAGAAATGGAGTGCCAAAAGGGGAGGTATGTGAAATGATTTTAAGAAGTTTTGATGCTTTTATGAAAGCAGTAAATAGTGCATTTACTTTGGAAGAATTAACAGGAGTGGTAACAAAAGAAAAGATTGCTCAGATCATTACCGATATTAGGGACGGAAAATTTGTCAGTGAAGAAATTTGTCTAAATGGTTCAGATCAAGAGGCAGATAAAAAGGATTGGCAGGGACTAAAGATAGAGTGGAGCGAGGAAGAACGTTCAGGTCTTCTTACAATAAAAGATAAAGATGGAGTAAATTGGTATAAGTTTAATCGTGGTTCTCTGCATTTAAGCCGATTGTATGATTTGGTTCCAGACCTGGATAAGTCAGAGGAAGTAGAATTAAAAATAGCTGAGGAAGTAGAAAATTTGGATAATTTGATGAAGTGGGATCGATAGAGAGATGGAGAAGCAGAAGAGGCATTTGGAATTTATATCGGAGCAGGATAAGCTGCGGCTGGATGGTTTTTTGATTGCACCGGAAAATGGAAAAGCCATTTTACAAATTTCACATGGAATGTGTGAACATAAAGAGCGGTATTTTTCTTTTATGGAGTATATGGCGGAACAGGGATATATCTGTGTGATTCATGACCATAGGGGGCATGGGAAAAGTGTTCGCTCACAGGAGGATATGGGATATTTTTATGAAAATGGCGGAGAAAGCTTGGTAGAGGATCTGCATCAGATTACAAAAGAGATGAAAGAGGAATATCCACGTCTGCCTTATTTTTTATTTGGACATAGTATGGGGTCTTTGGCTGTTCGTTGTTATGCAAAGAAATATGATGCTGAACTGAACGGATTAATTGTCTGCGGCTCTCCTAGCGAAAATGCGATGGCAGGACTTGGTATTTTAATAGACAGGGCGATTCAGAAGTATCGGGGAGGACGTGGCAGAAGCAGTGTAATTGATACAGTATTTTCTAAGGGATTTGAAAGGGCGTTTGAAGAAGAAAAAACACCACATGCTTGGATTTGCAGTGATAAGGAAATTGTTGACGCTTATAATGCCGATCCGCTCTGCAATTTTACCTTTACTTTAAATGGATATGAAGCACTTTTATGGCTGGTAAAGCAGACCTATTCTATGCAGGGATGGCGGGTAGAAAATCCAAATCTGCCGATTTATTTTATTTCAGGAGAAGACGATCCTTGTATGATTGATACCAAGAAATTTTTTGAGGCGGTGGAACAGATGAAGAAGGCAGGATATACAAATGTGAGTAGTCAATTATATCAGGGAATGCGTCATGAGATACTGAATGAGATTGGGAAAGAGAGGGTATATCAAGATATTGCAGAATTTTTAGAATCCAAAAGAAAAATAGGCTTCGAATAAGGAGAATGAAATGGTGCAGGATTCGCTTTTAGGCTTGATATGCACCTTTTCTTTTTTGTTATTTTCTAACAAGAAATATAAAAAATAACAGAAAAAGGACTATAAAAGTAAAGGATAGTGTGATATACTAATAGCGACTATGGCATTTGGAAAAATGCATCCTAAGATATAAGGAGTGACAAAGATGCTGAGTGAAGAAAAAATTAAGCTGATGACAAAACTTGCAGTTTACGAAAAGCACACAGGAAAAAAGACCATGAAGCTTACAAAGTTTTTCCAAATGGATTATGTAGGCTGGAATATGTTAAAAACAGGAGTTGCTATTACAATTGGTTATCTGATGGTAGCTGCCGCTTATGTATTGTATCATTTGGAGCGGTTTGTGGAAGAAATTTATACGATGGATTATATGGCATTGGTAAAAGAATTTGCTTCCAAATATGTGGTTGTTTTGGGGGGCTATATGATTGCAACGTTTCTCTTCTATAATGTAAAGTATTTACAGGGAATGAAGAGCTTAAAACGTTATCAGAAGAATCTAAAAAGAATTGAAGCAGATTCGGAAGAAAATGTGAAAAGCAGAGAGGTGTAAATATGACAAAATTACTCGAAATAAAAGAATGGCTCAAAGGATTCTATGGCAGATTTGATGTGTATCTGCAGGCAGTGTGGAAGTTTATTCTTTCTGCTGGAGCAATTACTGTTTTGAATCAAAATTTGGGTTTTATGGAACAGCTGAAAAGTCAGATGGTAGTACTTATCTTGGGACTGATTTGTTCTATTCTTCCTTATGGCGGGATGGCATTTATCTGTGCAGCCGTTACGCTTGCTCATTTTTATGCATTGTCGATAGAATTGGCAGGTGTGGCTTTGTTTGCCTTTCTTTTAATGTATTTATTTTGTCTGCGGTTTGAGAATAAGGCGGGTTATGCTTTGATTTTGACTCCGTTATTATTTTGGATGAAGATACCTTATTTAGCACCGATCTTAGTTGGACTGACAGGAGGAATCATAGGTGCGTTGCCTGTGGGATGCGGGGTGGCAGCCTATTTTGTTATTTCTTATGCAAAGGAAAATGCCCCATCTTTAAGCAGTTCGACCGTGGACAATATGTTGGGAACCATTCGTATTATTATTGACGGATTGTTGGGAAATAAGGTGATGCTGCTGACGATTGTTGCTTTTGCAGTAACGGTGATATTGGTGCATTTGATTAAGAGCTTATCAGTAGATTATGCCTGGTTAATTGCGATTGGCGTGGGAACGGTTGTCGATCTTTTGATTTTAATGGCAGGAAATTTTACAATGGACATTGAAGTAAAGACGACAGGTATGATAGTTGGGAGCTTGATTACTATTTTAATTGCTTTGGTAATACAATTTTTTCTGTTCTCTGTGGATTATTCGAGGACAGAGAGGGTACAGTTTGAGGATGAGGAATATGTATATTATGTGAAGGCAGTGCCAAAGATGCGGGTTACATCACCAGAGGTAAATGTAAAGCGGATTAATGCACAGAAATCACAGAGGGTAAGAAATCTGTCGGATAGGGAATTGTTAGAGGAAGAGGAGGAAGATCTGCCGAGGGGCAGCGGACGTCAAACTTCTGTTGCTGCACCGAGAAGCAAAAGTGCCATGACAGATGGCAGAGCTTCATTAGCTGCAAGAAATTCTGCTGCATTGGGGGGCAGAACATCTCAAAGTACAGCAAGAACTGCACCGTCATCTGCGGCAAGAAGTTCTTCAGCAAGGAACAATTCTGCGGCGAGAAACGGAGAAACAGCACGGAATATAGCATCTCGATCCACACCGAGCAATATTACGAATATTCAAGATAGAATCGTGCAAAAACCGTCAACACGTGACAAATAATAAAGAAAAGGGAGAGGGTGTGTGGGATAGATGGAAGTAATATGGATAAGAGTGTCTGAAGTTCTGAATAAATTATACCAGTTGCCTGTAAGAATTAAAGAAACCGACATTATAGAGATTATCCTAATTTCTTTTCTGATTTACCACATTATGGTTTGGATTCGGAATACAAGGGCATGGGTTCTTGTAAAAGGGATTGCAGTTCTGCTTGCACTTACTCTATTGGCAGAATTGTTTCATCTGAGTACGATTATCTGGTTGGCAGAAAAAACATTGGGGATTGGAATTACGGCAATTATTATTGTATTTCAGCCGGAGTTAAGAAAGGCATTGGAACAGCTGGGAAAAAAGAATCTGATATTGGGACTTCTGCCAAATGAGGAGGGGAAAAATGTAAGGGCACGTTTTGGAGACGAGGTAATTGTTGAGATAAGAAAGGCAGCATTTGAACTTTCTAAGACCAAGACAGGAGCACTGATAGTAATTGAAAGAGAAGATCCGCTGATAGACTTTGAAATGACAGGGATTCGGCTGGATGCTTTGATTAGCAGTCAGCTTTTAATTAATATTTTTGAACATAATACGCCGCTTCATGATGGTGCTGTTATTATTCAGGGAGAACGCATTGTGGCAGCGACTTGTTATCTGCCTTTGTCGGACAATATGACAATTAGCAAAGAATTGGGTACTCGGCATCGTGCTGGACTTGGTGTCAGCGAAGTGACCGATTCTCTGACAGTGATCGTATCGGAAGAGACAGGGAATGTATCTGTTGCACAGGGAGGAAGACTGCACCGCAATCTAAATGCAGACAGTCTAACGGAAGAATTGGTGCTATTGCAGGATAAGACGATAGAAGAAAGCAAGTTTAGGATATGGAAGGGAAGGCGGAAGAATGAGAAAAAAGCTGACAAATAATCTGTTCTTAAAAATTCTTTCCGTTATATTTGCTTTTTTTCTTTGGATGGTAGTGGTAAATATTGATGATCCAGATGTAACAGAGATTATAACGGGAATACCGATTACAATTATAAATGAAGAAAAAATTACAGAACAGGGACAGGTCTATTATATTGAATTTCCGATCAATCAAAGTGGCTCTGTTATGGTAAAGGGTGCCAGAAGTATTGTAGATAAATTAAAGCCATCGGATATTAAGGCAACCGTGGATTTTAGTGATGTATCTAGTGTAGGGGCAGTTACGATTAATTATACATTGCCGGAAGGGGTACAATTAGTAACCAAACGGGTAGAAATGATGCGGATTGTAACAGAAACATTAAAATCTGATACATTTGAAGTTTCGATTGTAACAAAAGGGAGTACAGCAGACGGATATTTAGTAGGAGATCATAAAGTTTCTCCGAATCGTGTTAAAATTACAGCTCCTGAATCGATTCTTAATTTAATAAAAAAAGTAGTAGTGGAAGTAGATGTGGATGGAATGTCCACTGATATTTCTACACAGTCAAAGCTTCGTCTGTATGATGGAAATGGAAAAGAAATTAACTATGCAGAAAACAGCGATATAACGATTAGTGCAACTACATTAAATGTAAGTATTAATATGCTGCGGACACAGGTTAAAAATTTGGAGTTGGAATTAACAGGAGAGGTGCAGGACGGCTATCGGTTCCTTGGAATGAACTGTGATGTAACCCAAATTGCAGTAAAAGGACTTCCGTCTAAAGTAACGGCATTTTCAACTATTTCCGTCCCAGCATCTTCTGGAGAGTTAGATTTATCCGCATTGACAGAAAAAACAGAAATAATGATTGATATAAATCGCTATTTGCCGGAGGGAATTTCTCTGCGGGATGAATCAGACCGCTATGTAAAAGTAGTTTTAGATGTACAGCCGCTTTATCAGAGAGATCTGCACTTGGCAATGAATGAGATTCGAATGGAAAATGTGCCTGACAATATGGATTTAACTTATAATACAGAAGCAACGACACTGGTAAGATTAGAAGGATTATATGATGATGTCAATGCTATTCTGACAGACGAGATGAATCCAAGAGTGGATCTGAGCAATTTGGGTGCTGGAATCCATCGCCTGACGGTATCATTAGATGTGCCGGACGGAGTGGAACATTTGAATTCAACGGATATTTATGTTACTTTAACAGAACATGTAGAAGAGACTTCAGAAGAGACATCGGAAGAGTCAGAAGGATTAGAGGAAGCGTTTCAGAATGGGGACGCTTCCCAAGCGGAGAGTACTTCTGCTGAGGAAGAAAATATTACTTCTTTACCGGAGGAAAGTGCAGAAGATTAGAGGAGATTTTTTCTATTAGGAAACAGAAAAACAAGTTTCTTTTTTAAAAGAAAAGTGTTATAATACATAGTGAGAGAGTATATTGGGGACGTGATTTGCTCTAAAATAGAATGGCAGAAATTGGAGGAATGTAGAATGGTAAAGGCAAAAGTAACAATTAAAAATCCAACAGGTTTACATTTAAGACCTGCAGGAATTCTTTGCAAAGAGGCGATGGGATTTAAATCGAAGATTACGTTTAATTATAAGGAAAGTACGGCAAATGCGAAAAGCGTATTAAGCGTACTTGGTGCTTGTGTAAAATGCGGAGATGAGATTGAATTTGCCTGTGAGGGTGAAGACGAAAAAGATGCACTTGCGGCATTGTTAAAATGTGTGGAATCAGGTTTAGGGGAATAGGAAAATTTGAAGGTGAATTGGAATAAAAGGATGTTGCTTTGCAATGTCCTTTTTTGTATGGGGAGG